>JAQYVQ010000261.1 GCA_030145435.1 Syntrophobacteria bacterium
GACAACGGTTCCATGTGGAGGCCCACCAGGTTCCCGTCGACCCGTATCTGAGGGGGGGAGCCTACGGTGAGGTGAAGGTCTGAGGCATCCTTCTCGATCATGATCTTCAACAATTCCGGGAGCGAAGCCATTGTATTCCTCCTGCATCGATATTCTCGTTTCTGCCGTCCGTCCTATTCCGGCAGCGTGTGATCCGTGTCCGGGTCCAGCCTCCGGGCACTGCGCCCGTTCCCGTCGTCATCCGCCGCAGTCACTCGCAAGACCTCTTCGGCCGTAGTAACGCCTTCGCGAATCTTGTGTAGGCCGCTTTTCCGAAGGCTCTTCATTCCGGCCTGCATAGCCGCTCGCTTCAATTCGCCCGAAGAGCCCCCTTCCAGGATGAGTTCCTTGAGGTCCTCCCGGAGCGGCAGCACTTCGTAGAGGGCGATCCGGCCCTTGTATCCCGTGTCGTTGCACCGGTCACACCCCGCCCCCTGGTAGCTCTCGGTTGTCTCGGCCTCCTCGAGGGACATCCCCATCTCCACAAGGGCCTGAGGGTTCAGCTTATGAGGCTTCCTGCACTCGCTGCAGATCTTGCGAACGAGGCGCTGGGCCACGATGAGGTTCACCGACGAGGTCACCAGAAAAGGTTCTACCCCCATGTTGAGCATTCTGTGAATCGTGCTGGGGGCATCGTTCGTATGGAGTGTGCTGAGGACGAGATGCCCGGTCAGGGCCGCCTTGATCCCAATCTCGGCGGTCTCGAAGTCTCGAATCTCACCGACCATGATGATGTCCGGGTCCTGGCGGAGGAAGGCCCGCAGGGCCGCCGCGAAATTGAGCCCGATCTCCTCGTGCATCTGTACCTGGTTGATGCCGGGCAGGTTGTATTCCACCGGGTCTTCCGCGGTGGAGATGTTCTGCGTGACCTTGTTCAGCTCGGTCAGGGCGGAGTAGAGGCTCGTCGTCTTTCCACTGCCCGTGGGGCCGGTGACCAGGACCATCCCGTAGGGCTGGTAGATCGCTTCCTTAAAGTCCTTCAAGGCCTGCTGCTCGAACCCGAGCTTGGTCATGTCGAGCTGCAGAGCGCTCTTGTCCAGCAAGCGCAACACGAGCTTTTCGCCGAACAGGGTCGGAAGCACGGAGACGCGAAAGTCCATCTCTTTATTTGCGGTCTTCAGCTTGATGCGACCGTCCTGGGGCAGTCTTCGCTCTGCGATGTCGAGGCTCGACATGATCTTCAATCGCGAGATGATTGCGTTCTTCAACCGCATGGGCGGATTCATGATTTCGTGGAGGACGCCGTCGATCCGATACCGTACACGGAACTGCTTCTCATACGGCTCGATGTGGATGTCGCTCGCCTCCTTTGCGATCGCTTCGGTCAGGATGACGTTGACCAGCTTCACGACCGGCGCGTCGGAGGTGGACTTCTCCAACTCCTCGATGTTCACCTCTTCCTCGGTATCCACCACCTCGAGTTCGAGGTCCTGCAAATCGCTCATCACGTCCATGAGCGTGGCGGATTGGTCGTAGTACTTGTTGATCGCCTCTTTCAGGGCGGTTTCTTCCGCGACAACGACATCGATGTTGTAGCCGGTCAGAAACCTGATGTCGTCGATCACCAGGTAGTTGGTCGGGTCGCTCGTGGCAATGAGCAGGGTCGAACCCGCACGGCTCACGGGCAAGATCTTGTGTTTCTGTACCACTTCCGAAGGAACGAGGTTGAGAAGGTCTGCCGCGATTTCGACCTTGGTCAGGTCGATGGCGGGAAAGCCGAACTGCTTGCTCAAGAAATGCAGAAGGTCTTCTTCCTTGATGAATCCGAGCTTGATCAGGTTGGATCCGATCAGTTCGCCAGTACGTTTTTGATCCTCCAGGGCCTTGTCCAGTTGCGCTTTCGTAATCAACCCCGCCTGGACCAACGTGTCCCCAAGCCGTCCGTTCGACATCCTCGACGGCGACGGAATCTTTTCAGCTAGCTGCCCGTTCTGCGATCGTGCCAAGGAAACAGCCCCCTTCTCGAATCCGAATATTGTCAGTGCGTGCCCGAATGCGTGCCCCGGAGCGTCATCTCTGGGACGGTGGGCGGCGAACCTCACAGGGGTTCGAGCAATATTTGTACCAAGAGTGCCGCAGATTGTTTGCAGGGGGGTAAACGACCGGACTTGTACCGAAAAAGGAGTACCGAGGAAATCGAGGGATTTGGGGAAGATGAAGAAAGATGAAAAAAAATCAACAAGTCGAAAAAATTTGCACGGCCTCGAGGACCAGGCGGTCTTGTCCTCTCTGCAAGGTTCTCACGTCCAGGATCACCTCGTCCCGCTCGATCCTGGCGACCACAGGAGGTGTGGCCCTGCGGAGGCGCGCAAGGATCTCTTCGGCGGGGAATTCCGCGCTCCCGAGGCTCACGCCCACGCCGGGAATCGAATCCGTCGGCATGGACCCGCCCCCTGTCCTTCCGGTCACAGCACGAACGGAGACAGTAAAGGAGGCGGGCAGGTTCTGTCGAAGGTCCTTCGCCAGCTTCTGCGCCCGCCTTCGCAGGGTGCCCTCGGGCACGGAAAGCATGGCCAGGCTCGGAATCCGGGTTCGGGCCGTTTGAGGGTCCCGATACAGGAGCAGCGTCACCTCCAGGGCAGCCAGGGTGAGCTTGTCGATCCGCAGTACACGGTTCAGGGGATGGCGCTGTATTCTTTCCAGCGCCTCTCGGCGACCGAGCAGGATTCCTGCCTGCGGCCCGCCCAGGAGCTTGTCCCCGCTGAAGGTGACGATATCCACGCCCGTCCGCAATACATCCGCCACGAGGGGTTCGTTCGCGAGGCCCGGAACCCCGGGATCGAGCAGACAGCCGCTGCCCAGGTCCTCCATTACGGGCAACCCGTAACGACGGCCCAGGGCGACCAACTCCTCTGTGGAGACCTCCTTGTGAAACCCCATAACCCGGTAGTTGCTCGGGTGGACCTTGAGCAGAAGCCCGGTCGACGAACCGATGGCCTGTTCGTAGTCCTTCAGGTGCGTTCGATTCGTGGTGCCCACCTCGACAAGCGTGGCGTCACTCTCCTCGAGGATATCCGGAATACGAAAGGACCCTCCGATCTCGATCAACTCCCCCCGGGAGACGATCACTCCCTTCCCTTTTGCCAGGACCCGGAGGGCCAGGTACACGGCCGCCGCGTTGTTATTCACCACCAGGGCCGACTCCGCTCCCGTGAGGCTGCAGAGCAGTCCTTCCACGTGCTCGTACCGGAGGCCTCGCTTCCCTGTATCCAGGTTGAATTCAAGGTTGGAGTACCCGGCCGAGACCTCTTGCAGTGCACGAACCGCCTCTTCTGCCAGAGGGGCCCTGCCCAGGTTCGTGTGCAAGAGCACGCCCGTTGCGTTCACGACGGGCCGCAGACTCCGCAGGAGCAGCTTGCGAGTCTCTCGCAAGACCTGCTCGTGCGTCTGGTCTAGCGATTCCGGTTCCATCCGATCCCCCCGCAGGATCTCTTCTCGTTGACGATCCAGCACGTGTCGCGCGGCCTGGCGAAGGGCCCACCGGGGGAGGCGTTCCACCTGCTCGGCACGTTTGATCTCCGAACCGTCCAGGATCTCATGGACAGCCGGAAGAAGCCTCAAGATCGACTGAGCTGTTTGTTTGTCGCTCTCCATGGAAACCGAAGCCCTATCGCGGCTAACGCCGCAAGGTGAAAGGTGAAAGGGTCAAGGCGAAAGAAAACGTGTCATCCCTCTGTCTATCTTAGATCCCGGGGTGAAAAATCACAAATCGAGGCGGAATCAGCCGCTTTCAGAGACTCCGGAGGGCGTTGCGGATATGGCCGTTCCTTGCCATTTCCCAGGGGCCTGTCTAGTATTGTCTGACAGACGAGAAACTCCCACGACGCGTTTCGCGAGCGAATACTGATGAATGACGAACTTACCCTGAACGTACGTAGGCCTGCCCGGTATATGGGCTCCGAGCTGCACGCGGCGAGAAATCCCCAACGGGGCGACCTGCGGGTGGGGCTTGCCTTTCCCGATCTCTACGAGGTCGGCATGTCACACCTGGGCCTGAATCTGCTCTATGATTGCCTGAACCGGGCCCCGGGGCTCTTCGGCGAGCGGGTGTTCATGCCTGACGAGGATCTGGAGGGCCTTCTCCGGGAGAGGGCGATTCCACTGACCACTCTCGAGACCAAGCTGCCCTTGGGCCAACTGGACGTTCTCGGCTTCAGTCTGGCGTACGAGCTCACCTACACGAACGTACTCGGCATCCTGGACCTGGGCGGCATCCCCCTCCGGTCATCCGATCGATCCAGGGAGCATCCGATCGTGATTGCGGGGGGACCCTGCGCCTTCAATCCGGAACCTCTCGGGTCCTTCATAGACGCCTTCGTGGTGGGAGAAGCCGAGTTTCTCATCGTGGAGATCTGTCGCACCGTGGGGGAATGGAAGGCCAGTGGAAACTCACGCCAGGACCTGCTGCGAGCCCTCGATCGGATGGGGGGCATCTACGTGCCCTCCCTTTTCGAATGGAGGCGTGAGGGCGCCGATGGGAGGCATAGGCTCGTCTCCCTGACGGGTCGCGATCGACCGGTAAGAAAATGTGAGATCGCGAACCTGGATGATGCCCCTTACCCGGCCAGCCCTCTGGTGCCGTTCGCTCGGATCGTGCACGACAGGATCAGCATCGAGGCGGCCCGAGGATGTCCCCACGCCTGTCGCTTCTGTCAGGCAAGTAACCTCTACCGCCCTTATCGTGAGCGGAGTCCCGATCGACTGCGGGAAATTGCCCTCCAGAGCCTCGAGAAGACCGGGTATGAACAGGTTTCCCTGCTCGCCCTCAGCATCGGCGACCACTCCTGTATCGGCCAGCTGGTACGAGACCTGATGCAGGAGCTGGTCCCGAGGAGGGTGTCCCTTTCCCTTCCGTCGCTCCGGGTGGGATCCCTGGAGGACTCGGTGGTCGAGGAAATCCTCCGTGTGCGGAAAACAGGGTTTACCCTGGCCCCGGAGGCAGCCAGCCCACGGCTGCGAAGTGTGGTGAACAAGACCATTTCCGAAGAAGAGCTTTTTCGCACAGCCCATCTGATCTCCCGCCTCGGTTGGCGGTCCTTGAAACTCTATTTCATGATCGGCCTCCCCACCGAGACGGAAGAGGAGGTGGAGGAGATCGTGCGGCTCGCACAGGCGATTCGCGCCCATGCGAAAACAGCAAGGACGGGAGGCTTCCAGATAACCGTCAACGTATCCTCTTTCGTGCCCAAGGCACACACGCCCCTCCAGTGGGTCCCGCAACAAGCCCGGGAGGTGTCCGAGGAGAAGCAGCGATTCCTCCGGCAGAGGCTCAAGCAGCCGGGGTTCCGGGTGAAGTGGCACGATGTTCGGCTCAGCCTTCTGGAGGGAATCTTCGCCCGTGGCGACAGGAACGTAGGTGATCTCCTCGAGGCGGCCTACCGCCTGGGTTGTCGAAGAGACGGCTGGAGTGAGTATCTGCGGTTCGATCTTTGGGAGAAGGCCTTTGAGCAAACCGGTGTGAACCCCGCAGATCATCTCGACCCGTATCCTGACACGCAGGCCCCCCTCCCCTGGGATTGGATCGACACCGGGATGCCCCGGGAATGGTTTCTCGAGGAGCATCAGAAGGCTCTCGAATCAATCTGCTCGGATTTCTCTTGTACAGGCAGCTGCGACGAATGCGGCGTATGCGCGAGGACCTCCGATGGGGGGGAAGCGCGGCAAAGCCCCCTGCCCGACGACCCACGGACCCTGCCGAGCAATGCCTCCCGCACCGGCCCCTCCGTCCGAGGGAGAGGAGAGCGTCCTGCCGCAAGACTGCGGCTCCAGTACACGAAGCGACATCCCGCATCCTATTTGAGTCACCTGGAGACGCTCACCCTGTTTCACAGGGCCCTCAGGAGGAGCAAACTCCCGATTCACTACACGGGGGGAGAACACCCCCACCCGAAGATGGCGTTCAGTCCCGCCCTTCCGGTTGGTGTGGAGAGCCTGGCGGAGTACCTGGATTTGTGGCTCTCGAGAATGCCCGAGGCGGGGGAAGTGGAGAAGGGACTGAACGCGGTCCTCCCGGAGGGGATCTCCGTGCAGGATGCACGGCCGGTCCCGTTGAACGCCTCCTCCTTGGAGCAGAGCATTGCCTGGATGGAGTATGACATCAGCTTCCCGGAGGCCACGCCACAGACTCCGTCACAGGAGGATCTGAAAAGGGCGATGGAGGCCTTCTACGACGACAACCCGTGCTCTGCAGGGGCGGACAGCAAGGAAGAGAAGAAGAGCGGGGATCTTCGGCGAGCCGTGAAGCTGGAGGGCAAGCAGGATGGGCATGGCCTGGTTTGCAGGATCCACCGACTTTCGGGATCCACTGCGTCCGCCATGCGGGTCCTGCAAGTCCTCTTCCCCACATCGAACAGGAATGGCCTGCGACCTCGCATCATCAAGACCGACGCCGCCTTGCTTCCACCCTCTCCCCCGGCCCTTGCTTCGAAAAGGAAACTCCGTAATGACAAATGAACTGATTATCAACGTGACGCCTCACGCGACAAGGGCGGCGCTGATCGAGAATGGAGTTGTGACCGAGCTCTTTATCGAGAGGAACCGCAGAAAGGGCTTCGTGGGCAACGTCTACAAAGGCCGTGTCCTGCGGGTACTGCCCGGGATGCAAGCCGCCTTCGTGGACATTGGACTCGAGCGGGCGGCGTTTCTCTACGTGTCAGATGTGTACCGCAATGACCTGAAAGACTACAGCTTCTTCCTGGAGGGGGAGGAAGACGAAGACATGGTGGACGAGGCCTTCCCCGAATCCTCGGGGAACCAAGACGAGGAGGACGAAGAGGAAACCCGTTACGAGTACGCGTTTCCGCAGAAACGCAGCCATGAGGAAGTGCATATCGAAGATGTCCTGAAGGAGGGGCAAGAGATTCTCGTACAGGTCACGAAGGACCCCTTGGGGACGAAGGGGCCCCGGGTGACCATGCACGCTTCTCTCCCGGGGCGCCATCTGGTTTTCATGCCTACGGTCAACCACATAGGTGTTTCCCGACGTATCGAGGAAGAAAAGGAGCGAGAGAGGCTGAAAAAGATCATCCAGAAGATCAAGCCTCCAGATTCCGGGTTCATCGTGAGGACGGTCAGCAAGGGCAAGTGGGAGAAGGAACTGAAAGCGGACATGGACTATCTGATCAAGCTCTGGGAAAAAATTCAGGAGCGCCAGGAGCAGGCAAGCGCGACCGCCCTCTTGCATCAGGACCTCGACCTCACGCTCCGACTCATCCGCGATATTTTTACGCCCGACATTACCCGGCTCGTCATCGATTCGGCGGAAGAGCACACGAAGATCCTTTCCTTCGTCGAAACCTTCATGCCCAAGCTTCGCAACCAGGTCTTCCGGTACGACAAGGAAGAACCGATCTTTGATGCGTATCGTATCGAGGTGCAGATCAGCGAGGCGCTCAGGAGGAAGGTGTGGCTGAAATCGGGAGGCTACATCGTCATCGACGAAACGGAAGCCCTCATAGCGATCGATGTGAATACAGGGAAGTTCGTGGGGCAGCGAAACCTGGAAGACACGATCCTGAAGACGAACCTCGAGGCGGTCAAGGAGATCGTCTACCAGATCAGGCTGCGAAACATCGGTGGCATCATCATCATCGATTTCATCGACATGGAAAAGAAAGAGAACCGGGAGGACGTCTTCCTCGCCCTCGAGGAGGCCTTGAAGGCAGACCGTGCCCAGAGCAATATCCTGAAGATTTCCGAGTTGGGTCTGGTGGAGATGACCCGAAAGCGGACGCGGGAAAGCATCCTGCGGACTCTTTGTGAACCATGCTCTTATTGCGACGGCAAGGGCTACGTGAAGTCCCGCCAGACGATCTGCCACGAGATTTTTCGGCAGATCCGCCGGGAGTGCCACGGGCTCCAAGGCCAGAAGATCGTCCTGAACCTCCATCCGGACATCGCCAGTCTCATCTATTCCCAGGAGCACGAAGGGCTCGAAGGCCTCGAGGAAGAATGCGGCAAGAAGATCCTGATCAAGACCCGCTACGACTTCCACATCGAGCAATTCGAGATATCCGCCTACTAATCCAGCTCACTATGATATTTTTTGTGGGGCAGGGAAATAATTCGTAACTGCCCTCACCGGGGGGCTCCGCTTCGACGGGTTTCCTCGCAGGATGGATCCATCGAACCCATTGATTCCAAACGTGTTTATTTTGTGTTGGTTTGCGCGGCCCAGTCCCCTCTCCTGGTACAGGTCTTGCAGCCCATCGCTCGCTGAACTCGTTCGAGGGAGGATTGAGATCCTTGAGTACCCTGTATAGGAATATTGAGTTTCTTCGTTTCGAGGTAGCCAATCGAAGCTTCTGTGTGGACGTGGACCAGGTGCTGGGCGTCATTACCTTGCCCTCAAACCTGAAGGAGGCGCCGACCGTCGTCCCCTTCCACGACGAAGAAATCCCGGTCTATTCGGTCGAAAAACTCCTCGATTTCGAGGAGAAACCCACCTCCAGGCCGCAGGAGATCATTGTCCTGGCCGGCGCGAAGGAGAACTACGGAATCTCCGTAGATCTGATCGGCCAAATCTACAAGGTGCCCATCCAACGGTCGGTCTTCCGCTTCCCCACATCGAGCCGATCCGGGATCAAGATGTTCGGCGTCTGGGGGATGGCAGTCCTGGCGAACGACCTGGCCTTGATTCTGGAACCCCGGCAGCTTCTGAAAGAGCAAATCGGGGCGGACTTCCGGACAGTCGACCTCGGTCTAGTGGCCAGTGGCTAGTGGCTATCCCCTGTTACGATTCGATTTGATTGGGCTCCGTGTTCCGGCAACGTAGTCCCTCGTCCCCCGCAGAGAAACGCTGGCGCCGGAGGCGTGTGCTCGGGCTCGTCAGTGGGGACTTGGGAAGCCTCCACCAGTCGCCCTGCACAAACCGCCTCGTAACAGGGGATAGCCCGAGAGGCCCCTCCCATCCCGCACTCACACTTTGTCGCGTCTTGATTTCCTTGGGCTTCGTCTTTCCCCGGTATCCTGGCCGGTGGCATGTGGCTGTCCCCAATGACTGACAACAAGGAGGCCTCAATGGAGTGTGGGGTGGTGG
>JAQYVQ010000306.1 GCA_030145435.1 Syntrophobacteria bacterium
CTGGCTGCAGGCTGCTCATCCGTGAGCGTGTCGCATGACTTCGACAGCCAGACGGATTTCGCGAACCTTCGCACCTACAGTTGGGTTACAGCCCCGGAATCGACGTCTGAGAACGTTCAAAGGGAGCTGGAGAAGAACAGCCTGGTCGAAGGCCGGGTCAAGAGGGCCGTGAACCAGCAGCTGGCGGCGAAGGGACTCAGGGAAGCGACACAGGATCCGGATTTTCTTGTGGCCTTTCACACCGGAGTGCAAGACAAGACAGACGTTCAGAGCTGGGGATACGGGTATGGCTACTGGGGAATGCGCGGAGGAGGGGTCTCGACGATCAACTATCAGGAAGGGACCCTGATCCTGGATTTCATCGATCCCAAGAGCAAGAACCTCATCTGGCGCGGCGTCGGGAAGAAGGTGTTGTCGGAAAGGACGACGCCCGAGAAGAGCGAAAAGACGATCAACACCGCCGTTGAGGAGATACTGAAGAAGTATCCCCCGTCTTCTTAGAGTTCGCGGGTTCGTTTCTCTACAGATTCGCGACGAGTTTGATAGGTTTGGACAGGAACTGAAGCCGTGAAGGCCTCTTCCTCGTCCTGCAGACCACCTTCGGTGGGGCCGCGTCGCCCGGCGTGTAATAGGTCCAACGGACCGGCGGGTCCGTGGCCATCTCCGTGAGACCGCGCTCTGCCAACTTGAGCTGGCGTTTCATTGCCTGGAAGACGAGTTCCCTGAAGAACCTCTGTCCGAGACTCGGCTGGCCCAGAAGCCTCACGTACCGCTTCTCGAGCTCTTCCACCTTTTCCCGTACTTCTCTCGTGGGGGCAAACTCCCGAATGGTCTTCAGCGTGGGGTAGGTTCCCTGGGCCTTGCGTGCCAGGTATTCGGCCCGTTTCTGGAAGTGGATCCTCGGGTCGTTGCGGTATCTCTGATAGCCCGAGAGCGCTACGCTGTGCATGTTCAGAACCGTGGGCCCGTTGTGATCCATCAGCTTGTCATGAGCCTTGTTGAAGACCTTTCGAATCTCACCAAGCTCGAAGTTCTTTGTTCGAAACACATCATCCTTCCAGATCTGGATGTCGGACCAGGTGTACTCGGGCAGGAGCCTTCCCTCCTCCTTTACGCGCTTGTAGAAAGGTGTCCCCGGGCAGGGCGTGTAGGGTGCGATCTGGTACATGACCGGGCTCAGAGCGACGAGGTTGTCGATGTCTTGCTCGATGTTCTCCGGCGTCTGAAAATCGAGCCCCAGGATAAAGGAGGCGACCGTGGAGATCCCCCGGTCGTGAAGCCCCTTGAAGACTTCAGCCAATTCGCTGCCTGCCCGTTTCGTGAATTTGTGGTCCTGGTCGATAACCTTTTCGTAGGTTGATTCCACACCGACCCAGATCGTGTCCGGGCCGCACGCGGCCAGCTCATCCAGGTCGTATTGAGCAAGTGACCTCATGCTGGCAAAGCAGAAATAGCCTGCCTGCCCGATCAGCCCTCCTTCGCGCATGTTGCGGCCCAGCCGGAGGACGTAATCCTTGTCGAGGAGCAGATCCTCGTCGAACAACGTCATGTTAACGGGCGGAGGCGCTCCACCGAACCTGGGTACCCTCGCCATGGCGGCGGACATGAACTGGTAGCATTCATCCGGATCCGCCACGACGATCTTCTTTGCCTTGAAGAAGGCGGAAGTGTTACAGAACTCGCATCCGCCGGTACAGCCCAGGGCGACCAGGATCGTCGGAACCGGAGTCGGGGGCAGAAAGTCGAGCCCCTTTATCGTGGTCCCCCCCATGGGCATGTGAAACTGCGTGATCGGCCTCTCGTACGGTTCATCGCCGAGAAGGCGGCGGAAGAACCCTACGCCTTCCTCGCGGCACACATAATCGGCATTGCTCAGGATATACCCGGCAATGTCCTCCGGGTCGTGGGGCACGGGATCGTCCAGGCCTGCCACA
The DNA here is from genome assembly GCA_030145435.1 of Syntrophobacteria bacterium. GTDB lineage: Bacteria > Desulfobacterota > DSWW01 > DSWW01 > DSWW01 > S015-6. The sequence goes on from JAQYVQ010000306.1 coordinate 1,935, forward strand.
CCGTAGCCACCCACAACGATTTTGGTCTTGGGGCTCACCCTGCGCACCGCTTCGATCATCTTGGCCACCATGGGCGTGTAGATGCCGACGAGTTGGATTCCCAGGTAGTCGTAGTTGTTCTTGAGTTCCTCCTCGAATTCCTCCAGGTGAGAATACTCCAGCACGGTCGTGTGGGCGTCGATGTTCTCTGCGATCATGTACAGGGCCCAGCAGTGGGAGGTAGAGGTGAAGGAGAAGACCCCCTGCCCCCGGGACAGCCTGGATCCGAAGAAATCGAGCACGTTTTCGCCCCAGGCAAGAGGATAGGGGCCGCACGGATTGGCCAAGAGGATGCTCGCCATGTCGCAGTTCTCCTTTGTTCTCCGGGTTGTCTGTTCGTTAGGGACGATTATACTACAGGTCGTGGAGGAACATTAAGGGATTTTTTGCGTCCCTTTGAGCGTCAGGATCCGCGTCAGAGCGTCTGCGGAAGTGAAGTGCATCGGTATCTGACGGCCCTCTGCCCACATTTCAGCCAGGTCGTCGTAATGGGGGCTCCTGTAATGGCCGGACTGGCCCGGCGGGCAGATGATGGTCGAATTTTCAACGTCGGAGAAATCGACCACCAGGCGTATCACGCCTCCGGACTCCATCTCGTAAGGCTTCGTGTTGTCCCACATGCCGGCGTTGATCGTAAAGGTGTCGCCGTGGGTCGGGATGGGGTGGAGGTTGAAGAAGGGCAGTTTGTCCCCCAGGGGATGCTTGAAGGTCATCCGGTGGACCTTCCCCCACGCCCAGCCCTTCGGGTCGGGGCCCAGTCGCTGGGTAAGCTCCTCCACCGCCTCTTCCATGCTCTTCCTAACGATCGCATCCCGGGTTTCCCGAACGGGGGTGGTGAGGACGTTGTCAAAAAGAATGTGGTCGTCCTGATCCACCATGCGAAAGAGAAGAAGATCCGGTACGTAGATGATGTAGCTCTGCGAAAGGTGCTCCATCCAGAGCGGCACGCCCACTTCGTCTGCAAAGGTGTTCTCCATCAGCCGGAAATAGAATGCATTGAAGAGCGTGGCGGCCGGGCTTTCCGTACGGATGGCATGGTCCCAGCCATCGAACAGCTTCAGGCCCTCGGTCAGGTCGTCCCTGTCCCTGCAGGCACGCACGGCGTGGGGGACCCAGCGC
>JAQYVQ010000327.1 GCA_030145435.1 Syntrophobacteria bacterium
GACTTCTTGAACTGGGTGATGTAGTCGCTCTCCGGGTAGATAAGCAGCCCGCCCGCCAGAAAGCCGATCGTCAACAGCAGGCAGATCGCATAGACGAAGCGGCGGTATCGGATCATGTTCCGAACATACCAGCGAAGAAACCTGTCGAGCCGCCTCCCGCTCGTTGGCTCATCCGAAACGGCCGCCGGCAGGCGGATCCTGTTCATGGAAAGCTTCAGGATGGCCGGGATCAGGGTGACGCTCGTAATCAAGGCCACCCACGTCCCAAAAGCGGCGAAGAGCCCAAGATGCCGGATGGGGACGACATCGGAAACAACCAACGAGGCAAACCCGCCCACCGTTGTCAGTCCTGCCATGGCGACCGCAGAACCCACCTGAGAGACGGCCTGAACAAGGGCCTCTTCTCGGTCCGCCGTCTGGGCGACCCTGTGGAGGAAATAGAAGAGAATATGGATCGTATACGCGGTGCCAACCGCCGTCAGGAGTATGGGAAGGCTGCTTGTGAGGGTGTTCAGGGGGACCTTGAGAAGGGCCATGAGGCCCATCGTCCAAAGGGTGGAGATGATCACCGTCAGCAGGGGCAGCACCACGCCCAGGCGCCTTCGGAAGGAGAGCCAGAGGCACAGCATTACGACAGCGTAGACCGCGGGAAGCAAACGCTGGAGATCCCGGATGATCGAGTCGGAGAGGCAGGTCTCGATGGCCGACATCCCGGCCACGAACACCTCTTGGTGGGGCGTTTGGGTGGTCCGGATCCTGTCCATGGCCTGGTGGTAAACTCCCCTGCGCAGCTCCGGTGTACTGTCTCGCGCGTATCGGACCAGCAGTGCCGTGGCCTTGCCGTCTCTGGAGACCAGATTGCCCAGGAGCAGGGGCCATTGCCGAACCTTTCCCTCCAGGCCGGCGAGCCAGGCCGGATCGCTGGAGATCTCCGTATAGAGAGGCCTGACCGTCATCCCCTCCTCATCGCCTTCGATGTACGGAAACTCGTAGAGGCTCAAGACCTTCGTGACGCCCGGGATTCCCGCGAAGGCCTGGCTGAGATCCTTTACGATCTGCAGGGTGTCGGGCCGATAAACCCCCTTTTCTCGCTCGTCCACAACGCCCACGATGAAGTAATTGAACAGGCCGAAGACATCCCGCATCTCCTTAAAGAAGACGACCTTCGGGTGATCTTTGGGCACGAAGATATCCACGGAGGGGTCAACGGCCAGGTTCTTCATCTCGAAGGCGAAGTAGGCCGTGACGAGACAGAAGGCAAGGACGATCATTTTCGGATACCGTAGCATCCACCGGGTCATGGTTACGATCAAAAGGAACCCTTCCCTACCGGGATGAACCGTGAAATCGTGCAGTAGGCACACATGGGGAGGCAGGGAAGTATAGAAGGCAACCGGGCGAGGTGTCAATCCGGACGGGCTCTGTTTTCGTTGACTCGGATGCACGGGCCGTACCATAATGAAATGGTAACCGAGCCCGGAGGGACCGAATGCCCGACTATTCCCAGAAACACCCGAAGATCACGACCCTGCCCCTGCTGACCGATCAGTCCGAGCTGCTGGACGCGTTGATCCGCTCTTCGCGCTGGAAGAAGCCGATACTCGTCATTCCTTCCCTGGCCTCGGAATACAACCTTCCCGAGACGCGCCCGATCTTCGAGAACATTGTACGGGAGCTGAAGGGGGCATCGTATCTGCAAAGGATCGTCATCGGGCTGGATCAGGCCACCGAGGACGACGTGGCCCTTGCCCGGGAGATCCTGCTCGAGAACGGTGTGACGAATTACTTCCTCCAGTGGAACGACGGACCCGGATTCGGCGGCCTGTACGCCCTGCTCCAGGAGAACGGCTTTGACCTGAGCACCCGGGGCAAAGGCCGGAACGTCTTCATGAGCTTCGGCGTGGCCCTTGCCCTGGAGGCCACAGCCGTGGGGCTCCTGGATGCGGATATCCGCAATTTTAGCAGGGTCCAGCTCGACCGAATCTTTTTCCCTGTGCAGGTTCTCAACTACCAGTTCTCCAAGGCCTTCTACGCCCGCTGGACCTCGGCGGGCATGTACGGCCGGGTCAAACGGCTGCTCGTGGACCCCCTGCTGCTCACCCTGAAGCGGCGATTCACGGATTCGAACGAAGAGAAGATGCTTCGGCTGATCGACTTCCTGTCTCTCTTCAACTACCAGCTTTCCGGGGAGATCGTCATCAGCCAGGAGCTGATGCAGCGAATGCGGGTTGCCCTGAACTGGGGTATCGAGATCTTCACGCTCATCGAGGTCTACCGGAAGGCGAACCAGAACCAGGTGGCCCAGGTCGACTTCAGCCACACCGCCTTCGAG
>JAQYVQ010000395.1 GCA_030145435.1 Syntrophobacteria bacterium
TGCTACCGCTACGGCCCGGAGGAGTTCACACAGGTCGTCAAGCCCATCTGCAAGAAGGCCGCCCTCGTCACCCGGCCGGACACCGCCCTCGAAACGGTGGTACGGGCTTACAAAGAGGCGATTTCCGGCAGGCCCGGGCCCGTGCTCGTCCAGATTCCGTTCGACATCCAGCATACGGAGATCGAGATCGAATCGATCCCCGAGGCCGAGTCCTGGACCCACATCCACCCGCCCGGGCCGAGCCCGGTCGCGCTGGACAAGGCCACCAGCCTGATCAAGGAAGCGGTCCGGCCCCTGATCCTCGTCGGCAGCGGCATCCACAACGCCCTTGCGCATGACGCCTTGCGGGTGTTCGCCGAGGAATTCCAGATTCCGGTGGGGACGAGCTTTTCCGGCAAGGGGGCCCTGAGCGAGGCCCATCCGCTCAGTTTGGGGGTGCTCGACCCGTCCGGCACGGGCCACGGGTTCCGGGCGGCCCGCGAGTGCGACCTCTTGATCGGGGTCGGTGTCCGGTTCCACGACTTCAACACACTCGCGTGGAACATGTATCAGATTCCCGAGTCGACCAAGCTGGTGCACATCGATGTGGACCCGATCGAGCTGTCCCGCAACTACCCCTCCGAGGTCGCAATGATCGCGGACGGGAGACTGGCCCTCGAGGGACTGGCCAGGACGGCGAGGCGAGAGAGGGTTGCCCCTGACAAGCACAAACCCTGGTTGGACGAGTTGGACACGTGGCGAAGGGAGTGGCTCGCCCAGATCGACGGACTCGTCAAGTCGGAATCGGCTCCTCTTTCAAATGCCAGGCTGCTCGCCGATGTCTCCAAGGTGATTGCCGAGACGGATCCGGAAACCTCGGTGCTCTTCGATACGGGCAACCTGCTCTTGTTCGCACCCGCCTTCTTCTCTGCCCGCTCCCGGTTCGTGGCCACGAACAACGGTCACTTTGCGCGTATGGGCTGGGGCTGTGCCGGCGCGCTCGGGGCAAGCCTCGGCAACCCGGAGCACCCGACCGTCTCGATCGTGGGCGACGGGTCCTTCATGATGTGCGGGCTGTCGATCACGACTGCACGCGAATACGGAATTCCGGCTATTTGGGTGGTCCTGAACAACCGAACGATCGGGATCGAACGCGAAGCGATGGAGGTCATCTATGGAAGATCGTCGTTCTGCGACACGCGGATTCAGAAGACCGGTGAGCCCTGGAGCCCGGACTACGTGAAGCTGGCTGAGTCGATCGGGGTTGCGGCGAAGAAGATCTCTCGCCCGGACGACCTGAAACCCGCTTTACAGGCAGGACTCGCCGGGAACGAGCCCCTCCTGCTCGACGTGGATATCGACCCGGCAGACGCCGGCTACCGGAACGCGTTCCTGCCGATCCCCATCCGGTGGGACCAGCCGCCGGTCATGAACCCGGATAAGTGGGTAAAGGGCATCCTGCCCGAATAGGGGGCAGAGGCCCGATTCAAGAGATACGGGACGGTCGGTACTTTATGTTGTACAGACAGAAAGGGATCAGACGTCCGTCCGGGGTGAGTTCGTGGATACAGCAGTGCCTGGCACGGTCCAGGTCGAAGTTGAAGGCGTCCATCATTCCGTGGAAGCCTATGGAGTAGTAGTCCGCCTCGTCGAACAGCCGGAGCAAATCGGCAGGGGGCCCGGAGCAGGCGGCAGTCGACCCGCACCCGCAGGCTCCCTCCAGTTGAACCTGGCGGATGACCGCATCCCAGTCGTTCATGTCGGCCACGTGCTCCAGCAGTTGGTCATCCTCGAGGATCCGGTTCAGGGGTACGAGTTCCCCTTTGAGAACCAGCGCATAGGTCATGACCCCGCAGCGGGGATCCGGACAGGGCAGTGGCGTGAGCTCTCTCGCCAGAAGCCTGCCGCCGCTCTGCCGCTCGACGCCGTGGATGAAATGCCCGAGGGTGAAACGCTCCGGGCCCTGACAGAGCGATTCCGGAAAGCGCCCGCTCAGCGTGACGGACTGAAAATTGATCCCTGTGAGCCCCTGTTCCATCCCGAAGCGGATCATCTGCCATAGACACTGCTCGTTTACCCCAGGCACCACGGTCACGGAAAGGGCCACCTGCAGCCCTGCCTGCTTGCAGTTCTCGATTGCCCTGTGCTTGTCCTCCACGAGATCGGCTCCACGAATGGATTCGGAGACGTCGGAATCCAGGCCATCCATCTGAAGATAGACCTGTGAGAGCCCCGCTTCTCTGAGGCGCCCCGCAAAGGAAGGATCCTGGGCAAGCCTTCGACCGTTGGTGTCGATCTCGATCTTCTCGAATCCCAGGGAGGAGGCCGATTTGATGATGGTCTCGAGATCGTCGTGCAGGGAAGGCTCACCGCCGCTCAATTGAAGGGGAGGCGGACGACCTTCGTTCCGAATGAGCGTCCTCAGAGCCGCCTCTGCGACGTGAGCCTCGATATCCTGCCCTGCAGGCAAGGAGGCGGCAAGGCACACCGGACACCCGAGATCACACCGGGAGGTGATCTCCAGGATGGCCAGGCAGGTGTGCTGCTCGTGGGATGGACAAAGGCCGCAATCATGCGGGCATCCTTTGTCCGTGTGGGCGCCGTACCGGTCAGGCCTGGTAACCTTTCTCGCCGACTGACAAAGCCCCCGGTACGTGTCGAGGTCGCTCGAAACCACCACATGGAACGAGCCGTGATCCGGGCACCGCTTCTCCATGACCGCGCCGGACGACCCCTCCCGGATCATCGCGGGAATCGTCGCAAGGCACTCGGGGCAAAGACTCTGTGTCTCGATCCCCTTGTTCTGTCCGCTCATGAACCGGCCGCAATCGAGCTCGCCCTGCCTCATTCGTCCCTGACAAGGTAGCGTCGATAGATGAGTTTGTGCTTGAAGGTGTAGAAATCCTGTGTCACGAGGGTAAAGCTTCGGGTTTCCCAGTCTGCATTCACGAACCCGTCGAACGGTCCGAGACACGCGCGAACATCCTCCCGGATGATCTCCTCGAACTCGGCCTGATCCCGAACCGGGGAAAGCACGGTGACGGTGTAGCGGGTCGGGTCCTCCTGGTCCACCCTCACCTTCTTCAAGGGCTTCAGCGGCATCGTTCTCATCGGGAATCCCTAATCCGATGTCGGTTGTCGTCCGGATGGGCCGTCGATACCGGCGTGAACCGGTGTTTCGGCCAATGTTGCGTACATAGGGGGGCTACCATTGTCTCTGCGGGCCTCCTTCGTGTCAAACGGGTGGCGCCTGTGGTCGCGCGGTGCTTGCGCTGCGGGCCTGAATTGGATAAGAAGCAGGGATCAGGAATGTCCGATTTGTTCTATCGTAATGTAAGCGTGCCGCTGCCGGGATCATAGTCATACGGCTCGAGGTCGTACCCTGTGCCGAGGGCACTCTCCAGTTCCTCGATGCTCTCCGGGTATCTGCCGTTCATTGCACGGTAGGACCCGATGTATCTCTGAATGGCCTGGAGGCTCGCTTCGTCGGCAGCCGTCCGGGATATCTCGTACGAGGCCAGCATTTCGTCTGCGAACTCCTCGACAGGGCTACGATCACACCCGGTAAAGAACAAAGCGACCAGGCAGGCAAGAAGAATTCCCTTCATCTGGCTCCCTCCTCGATCTTGTTCAAGTCAGCCGGCCGATTGGCCTGTTCTTAACATCGACAAAAGAGGGGGAATCGGTTTAGACAAAAAAATGGGGCGGGCCGTACTTCTCCCACCCCATCCATCGGTTGATCATGGTTTCCGTTTCCTCGAGACGGTCTACCGCTTTCTCCTCCACAGCATGAGCCCCAGGAGGAATGCAACGGGCAGCCCGTAGAACAGGAGATTCGCACGCCGGCCGATCGCGGCCGGGGGCCGATCCACGGTGGAACACCCTCCTCCGGCGCAGTCGATCACTTCCTGGACCGGCTGACATCCGTCTGTTGCGATGTCCACAGCGAAGGGCAGGATGAGTACGCCATTCCCCTCGCCCGTCACGAAGAAGCCGGCGATCGTGCTTTCGATACTCAGCGCCCAGTTGACCAGGCTACTGATGATCCCGTTCAGCCAGCTCCCGATCCCGAGGATGTCTCCCGTCGGGAAGAGATGAAGGGCGAAGCCGTTCACGTCCGCGATCGTGCTCTCCAGGGGGTTCGGGACATCACACTCCGCGGTCACGCAGATGTCTGCCGTCTGGGTAACCGATGCGTTCGAGAAGCTCAGCCCGAAGTTGTACCCGCTCAGGAGAAAGTCGACGCCCGCCCCCTCCCCGACACACGCCAGTACGCTCGTCTCGCATATGGGAAAGGCGCCAGTGCAGCCGGTGTTGCAGGCGAGCCATATGGGGCCGCAATAGAGGTCGCATGCAATGAAGTCGCAACAGCTGTTGTAGCTGCTGTCGCACCCGTTGGTACACGAGTCAAACTCCGCAGAGCAGTTCCTGCAGGCGGCATGGCTCATGCTGGTTAACAGATTCGCGTTCCAACCCGGGATCGCGAGTTCCACTTCCAGCGAGCCGAACCCGGGCATCACGATGAAGTCCGCGCCCCCCAGATCGATCAAGCTGTCCAAGGTGACATGAAGCGTATGTCCGTAGAGGAGGGATACGTTTTGGTTGCTGGTCGAGTTGACGTCGATCGCACCGAGCGTGTCGATCAGTGCGTTCAAGAGGGTCGGATCCACGGTGGGCCCGAAAGGCACTGCAGCCGGATCCGTATCACAGATGGTGGTTGCCTGTGTCTCCGTGCTCGATGCCCATCCAATAAGACAGGAAACCAACGCGACAATGACAATGAGACTTGGATGTCTTATATGAAAATGCGCCCTGCTCATGATTGTACTCCTTTCTTGTATGTAAAAGGTGACGGAAACGGAATACGATTCGTCACCTCATTGACCGCCCTTGTCATAGTCCTGTGCTTGAAGGGCTGGTGTCGTACTGAGCAGAGAGCTCGGCAAGCCTTTCCTGCTTTTCGTCGAAGCTCAGATCCTGGTCATTCAGGATCGCCTCGCTTTCGCTCCGATATGCCTCAAATCTGGATTTCCTCGCAGCCTGGGCCGTCAGGACCTGCTCGACCCTCTCGAGCATCTCGGGCGGCAATTCGTTACGGTACAAATCTATGATGGCAGCGCTGCGTTCCTCTTCGGACATGGTCCCAACGCTCTCGCCGTACCTCTCCCGGAGTCTCTGGTCCAGCTCGATGCGGCGCTCATCCGCGAAGCTAACGTAGCTACCACGGGAAGCCAGCTCGACCTGGAGGGTGTTCCGACGGCCGATGATTTCTGCTTGCTTCTCGGCGTCCGTAAGGCCCGTGTCCTTCTCGATGGCCTTCTCCTCAAGTTTGTACTGTGTGTAAGCCTCTTTTTCGAAAAAGAGATGCTCGGCCGTCTCTTCTCCAAAGGCATCCCTGCGTGCCTTGACGACAACCTCGAACCGGTCCTCCGGGCTCATCCCGTCCAGGTCGGCTGCGGTCAGGGTCTCTTCGAGCCGCCGATACCCGTCGAGCATCTTCCGGGCTCCTTCGACCCCCTCGTCGACAAGCCGTTGCTCCAAGGCTGCATACAGCTCTTCTCCCCCAAGGCCCTGTGCCTCGAATTCCTTGACCTGTTGCCTCAGCAGGTTGAAGTCACTCTTGGCAGCGGCACGGGCCCTCTTCTCCGGATCTTCGAAAGGAGCGATGCGCTCGACCTTCAGGATCTCCTGAAGGGCTTCCCAGACATTCTGAGACGCCTGCCCTTGTTGCCCCTCCGTAGGGATCGATAAGGTGTATCGCTGGTCGCCGGTCACCGGGTTGGTGGTTTCGTGCACCCCTGCGGGCTCAGTGCTGTTCTCCGAAGAATCGGAAACGTGTCCGTGGCGAGCCCACATCCTGCCTGCCACGAGGGCAACGGCGAGCATCCCGAGTATCAGAATCATGGTCTTGTT
>JAQYVQ010000488.1 GCA_030145435.1 Syntrophobacteria bacterium
TTGCCCGTCCAAGTCCATCCCCTGGACCCTGATGAGGCAATCGGCAAGGACGCAGACCCTTCCTTTGCAATCAAGAAAGGAAAGGAACGGGTCATCGAGGCCACGTTCCAGGGACACAAGGGCCAGGCCTTCACGGATCGCCCCAGCCGTTGGTCAGGCACGTTGGTAGACCTGCTATCGTTGACCCTGGTTGAGATTTCGAATCGTGCCGTCTTCGTGGCCGGCCTCAACGCAGTGCTCAGCGCCTTGGAGCAACTCCCCGGAACCATCCACTGCAAGGATAAAGACCCGTCCCGGTGTGGGCCTGAAATCGCCCGAAGCCTCTACGAGCGCTTCGGCGAGGTCCGGGTCGGGCTTGTCGGGCTCCAGCCCTCAATCCTCAAGGCTCTGGTTTCCCAGTTCGGCCCAGACGCTGTTCGGGTGGTGGACTTGAACCCGGAGAACATCGGGGAAACGCGTTCAGGGGTTGTTGTCTGGGATGGAGAAGAGGATCTCTCCCGACTCGTCGCAGAATGCGATGTTGGCCTCGCCACGGGTTCGAGCGTGGTCAACGGGACCCTCGACGAGATCCTGGAGCATTTTCAACAGGCAGAGAAACCCCTCATCCTTTTCGGGAACACCATCTCGGGTGTTGCAGCCCTGCTTGGCCTGGAGCGCCTATGCCCTTTCGGAAGATCTATTTCGTGAGAAGATGCTTGGCCTTCAGCAGGTAGGCAATGTCCTGCTCGTCCTTGACGTTTGGCTCTCTGATCCTCTTGAGGCGGATGAGATCGTCTATGGATGGGATTCGGAAACGGATCTTGTCAGACTCGTCCTCTATGATCGTCGCCTCACTGTAGCATCCATCGAACTCGATCCCTTCATTCTCGGTATTCTTGATGCGCCTGTGAAAGAAGAGGTCGTACTTCCTCATCCCCGAAAAGGCGGTAACGATCGGTTCCTTGGTGTCCGGGGGGTGAGAGATCTCGAAGCCAAGGTCTTCGGAAAGCAACGACAGGCATTCGCTCTTGTCTGCCGGGTGTATCCACAGGTCGTGATCTGCGGTCAGAACGGGAGCACCGTACAGAATGACCGCCCGACGGCCGATGATCAGAAAACGGATTGTCCGTCTCTCGAACTCACGTACGACATCTAGGAAGTCGAGTTCTTCTTCCCCTTCCATCTCTTCTCCAAACTGAACCTTTGGATGAATCGCTGCGTTTGCTCCCATTCCCTGTCTATGTAAGCCAACCGCTTCGATGGTGGATATCCGGAGAACCAAAGCAAGTCCGCTTCAAGTTCTCTCTGTCGCCACAGGGGAATGTCGTCGATAGACCTGGGGTAAACTATCGTCTTGTCGGCCATCTGCCAACCCTCCAACTTCTAATCTGTAACATCTTGGAGCAAATGACAACAAGTTGTTCGAAAGGAGAGATCCTAGTTGATCCTCTTTGCGTTCTTCATGATCTCGTAGTTCCAGATACCCTTGCGGTAGCCGGGAACGGCGACCGAGGTGAGGGCCATCAGGGGGTAGGAGAACAGGGGGTGTCGCATGTTGAAGTCCATCACGGCAAGTCTTCCCGGTATGCGGCTGAAGAAGCGTCGCAGGTAGTAGCTGATCCGGTAGTACTTGTTCATCTCCTTGAACTCCTCGAGTGCGCGCTCCGGATTGTCTACGGCCATGGCGGCCAGCTTCCCGGAAAGGATGGCCCCGTGAATGCCGAACAGGGCGCCCGGATCCATGGCCCCTGACAACGTGCCCGCGAGCACGTAGCCGTCATGGAACAGCCGCGGGTTCCTTGCAGAACCTGTCGGCACCCGCCCAGTGAAGTACTCCCAGTTGGGCAGTTCCAGGTCGAATTTCTCCTTGATGTCCCTCTTGCAGGCCTCGAGGGTCTGTATCTTCACTTGACCCCGGCTGAAGAACAGGCCGTACATCAGGTTGTTCGCGCAGTTCGCATAGAAATAGTCCTTGGTGTACGGAGCCATCAAACCGGCCGCCCAGGGTTCCCTGTCCGTTTTCTGCGTTCCGGCGAACCCCCGGGTGATCTCGAAGGGAATCCCGAGAAAATCGTACATCCTTGCATCCAGCCCGGTGGCGATGATCGAGCCCAGCGGGATCTCTCGCAGGTCTTTGAGGAAGGTCCCAAACTCGAACTGAACCCCCGCTTCGCAGGCTTGATCGTAAAGGAGTTTGTCGATGCCGCTCTTTCTGGACCCTCGTTCGATCGCATGCATGGGACCGGGATTCAGCTCATACTTTCGATTGCCGACGACCGTATGGAAGCTCTTGATCGGGTGGAAGGCCGGCGTCACATCGATTCCGACCTGGTCACTCATCCAGGCCGGATCGATCGGCGTCGTATGGACCGACGGCATATCGTGGTGCATGCCGCCGAGCTTCTTTTCCCCCTCTATGACCAGGACCTCGCGCCCCTGACGTGCCAAGGTGATGGCCGCCACCATCCCTGACAACCCGGCGCCCAAAATATGGATTTTTTCAGCCATTCTTGTTCCTCCTCAAAGGGTCACGCCAATTTGAATCTGTGACCGATCCCATTGAACACGAAATCGATGACCTCTTCTTTCCGCTCCTCGATCATCTCCTTGGAGAAGACGTCTTTTTGCCAGAATTCCTTGACCGTCGAAGCCGCAACAAAAAATATGGTCATGAGCCCGAAGATGTTCGAAATCAGGTGGATGGTGTCGTTCTGGTCATCCCGCTTCCGTTCCATGTTGGAGAAGACGAACTGGTCCATCATCCCGAACATGTCACGGAGGTAGGGCTTGGACAGGACCTTGTTGACGTATTTCCCTTTATCGATCGACTCACGGAGAAGAATCCTGGCCATGTGATCCTTTTCGGCCAGGATCTCGATACCAAACCCAATCAACTGCTTCAGTTTCTCCTGCGGAGCAATCTCCGCCCGGATGATCGGGATGAGGCGCCGTTCGACGCCCACATAGAAGTCCTCGATGACGTTCTTGTACAGATTCTCTTTCCCGCCGAAGTGGTAATTGATCAGAGAGGGGGTTACCCGGGCGACCTTTGCGATATCGTTTATCCTGGAGCCTTTCAGGCCTTTCTCCGCGAAGACCTTTACCGCAGCTTCCAAAATCCGGGCTTCGGTATTCTCGGAATTCTTCCTGTTTCTCTTCATAAACTCTTTTCCATGTTAAAGACACGAATACAATTGAATGTCTATTCAAATTTAGTGTATTTCACGCATCGTGTCAAGAAAATAAATGAGCATGATAATAATCGTAACTCGCTAATAATATAACTCTTTCTACGTATTTTGACCCAATGCGAAAAAAATGTTGACATCCTCGGTTGTGCTCTGAGATAATTGGGCCAAACGTTCAATAAATGGGGCATTCTTGTTGGTTTTTCAGTAAAATCCCCCCCCAATCTCAACACAGGAGAGCAAGACATGAGAATCGAATACGGTGAGTTGATCCTTGAAGCGGGCGAGCGAACGATCCGGCCGGACATCTTCGCGAAGATGGAGGGTGACGCGATCCCTCACCTGTTGGCACGTCAATGCGAAGATTGTGGTGATATTTCGTTCCCTCCCTTCCGGTACTGCCTCAAGTGCACCGGGGGAAAGAAAACCGTGGAGAAGGTCCTGAGCAATGAGGGGGTTCTGGCTTCTTACACGATTGCCCGGCAGGTCATGCCGGGGTTCAATCCTGACTACATCCTCGCGAATGTCCGACTGAAGGACGACCCTTCCCTCGTGCTGGTAGCCCAGTTGACGGACGTGAAGCTCGAGGATGTGGAGATCGACATGGAACTCACCATGGTTCCCAAGATCATCAAGACGTTGATGAACGGAGAAAAGGTTGTGTCCTACTGCTTCAGACCCAAAGACCCGGCCAAGGTGACCCTAGGAGAAGGAGGGCAGACCGAATGAGAGAAGTCGCAATTATCGGAGCCGGAATGATCAAGTTCGGCAAGATGCCGCAGTATCCGGCTGCCCAGATGGGCGGAGATGCCGGGCTCATGGCATTGGAACAGGCCGGCATCAAACCGACGCAAATCCAGGCGACCTTCCTGGGCAACATCGGGAACCCCCCCAACCTGGCTCAGCGTGTGAACGGTGAGATAGGCGTGACCGGAATCCCCGCCTTCAACCACGAGAACGCCTGTGCAAGCTCTTCGGCGGCGTTTCGTCAGGCCGTCTTGTCAGTGGCAAACGAAGTCCATGACTATGTACTGGCCGTGGGCGTGGAGAACATGACCAGCCACATCGAGATGGGAATGATGACGGCCGGCCCTCTGGTGCTCCCCCACGGGGCCAACATCGAGGCAGACAACGGGATGCTCATGCCCGGGGTCTTTGCCCTGCTCGGAAGCCGGCACATGGCGGAGTTCGGCACGACCCCGGAACAGTTTGCCA
>JAQYVQ010000072.1 GCA_030145435.1 Syntrophobacteria bacterium
GCCCTCCTTCTGAAGCCTCCGAGAAGATCTCACACCGCGAATCAAAACGGACCGTGTCATTCTCTAACACAACAAGGATGGGGATGCAAGAGATCGCGGTCCCGAACGGACAGGGCCCATTCGCTTGGTTTTGTTGTCGAAAAACGATAACGAGGTACGCTCCTGTGGACCGAAAAAGGGTCACACTCTCGACAGCGAAACGCAACCAAGCGGCGGGCTTGTCATCCATCAGGCAAATGTGCCAATATGCGGAGGTCCGCTCGCCAGGGACATCCCCGTTTCGTGAGGTTAGCCCCTTGCCCATTAGACTTTCACAGCAGGTAAAGAAGCAAAGAAATGGTAGCCATCAAGCCTTTTAAAGGGTACCGGTATGATGTGGACGACCTCTCCAGGGTCATCAGCCCCCCCTACGACGTCATCGCCAGGGATCATCAGAAGGCCCTGGTCGAGCTCTCGCCGCACAATTTCGTCAGGCTGATTCTCGGGGACGACCCAGACGCCGAAGAATGCAGGCGCGACCTGACCCGGATCCGCCGCTTGTTTCATGCCTGGATCGACGAGGGGGTCCTCCGGCAGGAGGACAAAGAGAGCATCTATGTATACTCTCAGGTCTTTGACGTGCAGGGGGAACAGAAAAGAAGGACAGGGATCATCCCGCTGGTGGAACTGGAGGGCTTCCGGGAGAAGCACATCTACCCGCACGAAAAGGTCATGTCAAAGCACGTCGAGGACCGTTACGCCCTGTTGGAGGCAACGGAGGCCAACTTCGGAATGGTGTTCGGCCTCTATGCGGATCCGACCAGGGAGGTGGACCGGCTTCTGGATGAGGTGTTGCACACCCAGCCGGTCGCTTCCGGTACGATGGACGACGTGCTGCACGAGCTTTGGAAGATTGACGACGATGGCCTGATCGGGCGCCTGCAACGAGAAATGGAGGCGAAGCACGTTTTCATCGCCGACGGGCACCATCGCTACACGACAGCCCTGCGGTATCGGGACGCCCACCCGGAACGGGATGGCGCGCGCTATTTGATGATGGCCCTGGTGAACATGTACAACGAAGGCCTGGTCATTCTCCCGACCCATCGGCTGATCAGGAGAGACAATCACGACCCGAAAATGATTCTCCACCGGATCGAGGACACCTTCCATGTCGAGCCCGTCCCCCGGGATCAGATGCTGGAGAAGATCCACGGAGAGAAATTCTCTTACGGGTTCTGCTGCGATGGGGACGACTACGTTATCCGCCTCAAGGACCGTCAGGCACTCGATTCGATCGCGACCCAGTCCGCCGCGCTCAGGCAACTGGACGTAACCGTCCTGCACGAGATGATCCTGAAGCCCCTCTTCCACATCGATACCGAAGACGAGAATATCCAGGAAAAGATCGCCTACATGAAAACCCTGCCCGCGGCGATGGCCAAGCTATCCGAGGGGGAATATGCCTTCGGCTTCTTCCTGAACACGGTGAACGTGGAAGAGATCGTCCACGTTGCGAGAGACAACGAGGTGATGCCCCAGAAGTCGACCTTCTTCTACCCGAAGGTCTACAGCGGCCTGGTCACTCAACGACTGGAATAGCAGGCCGTTGAAAAACGCCCATCTGCTGCGTTCCACTCATCCTTCGTCACTGCGGCGTACGGTGTACGCCTCATTATCGATCTGGATCCCCGCCTTCGCGGGGACATGCTTCGTGCGCCTTGCATATGGACGTTTTTCAACGGCCTGCGCCTCAGAGCATTTCAACAGCTTGATAGTGGTGGGGATCCGGATGAACCTTCTTGATGAAGGTTGATTCAAAGATTTCCTCAGGCCGTGGCAAGTCGCTCACGTACCCTAGCTGCTTCATCACGGGAAGAAACGCGAGCGTTGACTCGAGGTATGCCTCCGGAAGGGAGGCACAGTACTTGGGCGAGACCGCGTAGACCCCTCGTACAAAGGGCTCATCCAGGCCTGGAAGGGCCGAGACCGTGCACTGGGCCGCCCGCTGCGGAGATTCACGGATGAGGTTGCAGGCCCCTTCGTGGAGCCGCAAGAACCCTTCAAGCAGGTCCTCCTGTTTCAGCATTTCCCTCCGGACAACTATCCCGTAGCTGGGGTTGAAGGGCCACAGGGCCTCAGGAGGCATTACGGTCCGGGTCCCGCACCCCCGTTCGCAAAGGAGGGCCAAGGGAGGGGTGCCCACGGCCGCCTGGAGCTCGCCCTTCCTGAACTCGTAGGGGATCAGATCGGCCCAGGGGGTGTTGACCACCTCCACCTCAGAGATCGAGTGCTCCATCAAGAGCGCGCGAAAGATCACGTCGTGGATCGAGCCGGCCGCCGGAATGCCGACGCGGCGATTTCTGAATTGTTGCAGGAAAGAGCGCACCCCATCTGATTCGGCGAGGCTTCTGAAAGAGGGGCCCGCCACCATGACGGTCCCTTCCACATGGCCCCCTCCCACACAGACCAGAGGCACGCCCCTGGCCATGCCGATGAGCGCGGGGGGCAACCCGATGTAGCCGATGTCGATGTCGTGCCCGTCGAAGGCACGGACCATCTCAGGCCCGGTGCCGAAAAGCAGCCACCTGCAATCGACCTCGAGGTCCTGTTCGATCCACCGGAGTTGCCGCAGCAGATGGGAGGTGTGATAGAGCGTGGATAGATAACCGACCCGCAACAATGAGGCCATGTTCAACCTCCGGCAATGGGCATGAACAGGAAGATCGTCTCCTCTCCCCGGAGATCCGGATCGGCCTGCCCCACGTCTTCTCCTTCGACGAGAACCTTGACGAAGGCACTCTTCTTCCCCGGCTGATCCGGGTCGAGCAGAAGACTTCGAAGGCGCTCGCCATGCTTCCTGCTCAAGATTTCCAACAGGTCGGTCAGCCTTCCCGCGTACTCGATCTCGACTTCCTCTTGTCCGATAATTTCCTTCAATCCCGAAAGAAAACAGAGCTTCATCTCGCAGGTCCTCTACCGTCCGCATTCAACGTCACGTTCGCATGATTCATGTCGACTTTTTCGGAATCGATTCCTCCTGGTACAGGGTCCATTCCTCCAAGCCGCCTTCCAGGTTCAAGACATCCTTGAACCCCTTGCTTGTGAGGAGTCGGGCCGCCTCCCGACTTCTCCACCCGAACAGGCAGCAGACAACGATTTCCCGATCCTTGTGGGGCAACAGGCCCTCCCATTCCTGATGAAGCTTGCTGTAGGGTATATGGATGCCGTCCATGAAGGGATAGATCGATCGCTCCCATTCCTCCCGGACATCGAGGAAGAGGAGCGGTTCCTCCGCCCGCATCTTCTGGTCCAACTCCATGACCCGAAGCCCGTAAGGCAGGTCGGGCCTCTCGATCAACCCATACCCTTCCTGGAACCCATACCCTTCCAGGCCCTCCCCTTCATGGGCACGAAGGCCGCAGAACTCCTCGTAGTCGATCAACTCGCGGATGCTCGGTTCCTCTCCGCAGACCGGACAGTTCGGGTCTCTCCGAATGGTCAGTTCCTGGAATTGGGTGGAAAGCAGATCACAGAACAGAAGCCGCCCGATCAGCGGCCTTCCTGCTCCCAAGATGAGCTTGGTCACCTCCGTGGCCTGGATCGAACCCACCACACCGGGCAGGACACCCAGGACCCCGGATTCGGCGCAGGACGGCACCATCCCGGGCGAAGGAGGGACAGGGAAGAGACAACGATAGCAGGGCCCTTCCCGGGCCGGGTAGAAGACCGTGGCCTGGCCCTCGAAACGATAGATGGCCCCGTGAACAAGTGGCTTCCCCAGGAGCACGCAGGCATCGTTCATCAGGTACCGGGCAGGGAAGTTGTCCGTGCAGTCCACGATGATATCGTATTCCGAGAGGATGCCGATGGCATTCTGGGAGGTGAGCCTCTCGTCGTGCGTTCGAACCTCCACCTCCGGGTTGATCGCATGGATCCTCCGTTGTGCGGAGATCACCTTGGGTGAACCCAGGTCGTCGGTGGAGTGAACCACCTGTCGCTGGAGGTTCGTCAGATCCACCCGGTCCCCGTCCAACAGGCCCAGGGTCCCCACGCCGGCGGCGGCAAGATAGAGCGCCTGCGGCGACCCAAGCCCCCCCAGGCCCACGAGGAGCACCTTTGCCTGGAAGATCTTTTCCTGCCCCTCTCCCTGCAATTCGGGAAGGATCATCTGACGGCTGTAACGGATGTATTGCTCTTTCGTGAGTTTCATCGTCTCCACGCTCTTAGGGGTCAGACCTACACAATTGACAAAATACCTTCTCTACCGTCTTTTTGACCAGCCCTCCCGCTTGGATCCAACCTTGGGGGCAAACCCGTATCTTCGACCAATGCCGGTCGGCTTTGTCAAATGTGTAGGTCTGACCCCTCCTTTCTCCCATTCTAGGGAATACAGCACCTTTAAACAACGATTTCACCCCTCCCCCCTGAATGAAAGCGTGTGGGCTCCCTTGCTCAGACAGATGAAAGGGGTCAAGTCTGGACATTGGACAGTCAGCGAAAATCAGACACTAAATCAATAGGATTACCCGTCTTCGGAAAGCTGTGCTCCTTCGGGCGAGTCAAATTGTCAATCAAAATAGTGGGTTCACCGGCTACTGTCCAATGTCCAGACTTGACCCCTTTGTTGAAAAAAATTGGTTGACACATATATACTTTCGATATATATACTTTTGCCATAGGTATCATCAAATTCTGGCATTACAGCCCCCCATTCCCTGTATCTTCCTCAAGAGGAAACCCGATGTCTGTCCGGCACGCAATACTCGGTCTGTTGCACTACCAGGATATGCACGGATACAGGATCAAACGGCACATGGAACAGCACTTCGGCAACATGTGGTCTATCAATTACGGCCAGATCTACCCGAATCTGAAGAAGATGGAAGAAGAGGGCCTCGTCACCAAGAAGGAAGTGGCGCGGTCCGGGACCCCCTCCAGGAAGCTCTACTCCATCACCCCGGCGGGCAAGGAAGTATTTTCCCAGTGGCTCGTCTCAGACCCTCAAGGGACGATGCTGTTGAGAGACCCCTTCCTCCTGCGATTCGTCTTCTTCGGTTTCGGGAGCAAAGATCGGACCCTGGGGCTTGTGGACGAGCAGATACGATCGTACGAGACCCAGCTCGAGAAGAGGCGTGAGAACATGCGCAGGAGGCAGAGGCAAGGAATCTATGTGCGGCAGATGGGCGAACTCGGTCTGCTCCTGAACGAGATGATCCTCGAGTGGCTGAAGCGAAGCAGGAAGGAGATCGCAGAGAGTTCGGACGGCGACATTCCAACCGAGCTCATGGAGCTTTCCCTGGACTGAAGAGGCTAGGATGGCATTCAGCGGTATCACACTGGTGACCGGCGCGGCAGGCTTCATGGGGAGGCATCTGGTCGAGCACCTCGTGGAACGGGGCGTTCGCGTAAGGGCAACCGCCCGGCCGAGAAAGGACACTTCTTTCTTCGACAAGCTCGGCGTGGAGTTCGTGCCCGCCGACCTCACGGAGCCTGAAGGCCTTCCCGCCCTGTTCGAGGGAGGGGTAGACAGGGTCTTCCATCTGGGGGCCGTCTGCAACTTCTCGACCCCTTACGACAGGCTCCATCCGACGAACGTCCATGGCGTGGCCCGGATCACCCGTCTTGCCCTGGATGCCGGGATCAAACGGTTCATCCATGCAAGCTCCACGAGTGTGTATGGCCCGTACCGCGGCCATCCCTTCAAGGAAGATGACCCGCGCGAGCCTTGCGATGAGTACGGTCGAAGCAAGAGGGATGGAGAGGATGTAGTCTGGCAGAGGGTCACACAGGGGCTGCCTGCCGTCGTCACCCGCCCTTGCACCGTGTACGGTCCAGGTTGTACGGACGGAGCGGGCAAGGCCTTCTCCCGGCCCACCTCGATCACGGCCATTCCGGGCAGCGGTAAACAGCTCCTCGCCAATGTCCGGGCCGAGGATGTGGCGGCAGCGTTGGAGCACCTCTCCCATCTGGAGGATGCCGTGGGGCAGACATACAACATCGTTGACGGCAGCCGCCCTGCGTTGGCACAGGCCCTGAGGCTGGCCGCCGAGGCCTTCGGAACGAAACCCCCAAGGCTCCACCTGCCTGTCCCGATGGTCAAGGCCATGGCCTGGGTGGACGGCACCCTCTCGGCCTTGAGGGGCAAGGTCCCGGACCTGGAGGTCGATGCGGTCAACTACCTCTACGACGACTATGTGGTCGACAACACGAAGCTCAAGGAGACCGGCTTCGTGTGCGAATACCCTGACTTTGAGGCGTCGATCAAGCAGCTGGGCGAGGCATATCTGGGCACCAAGGAATCATCTTGAAACGGGTCAGAGATCAGAAGGCCGAGACGAGAACTTCTGAGGAAATCTTTAAACGAGTTTGATAAGAAGGAGAAACCATGGATCAGGTAGTCGTCATCACCGGACTGGCCCAGGGGATGGGTCGAGAGGTGGCCAAGATGCTGGCCGCCAGGGGTGCAGCTATCGCGGGATTCGATATGGACCCGGAGGGAATCGAATCTCTGAAGGCCGAGCTGGACAGGGTCGGGGCACGCCACCATCTCGTTCCCTTGGACATAACCGACCGACCTGGTATCCTTGAATTTCGGGACGAGGTTCTGAAGCGATTCGACAGGGTTGACACCGTACTGTCCAACGTGGGGATCGGTTTCTTCGGCCCCTTTGAGGAAGTCGTCCTCGAGGATGCCCTGAAATGTCTCGAGATCAACGTCATCGGTGCGGCGGCCATCTTCCAGGCCTTCCTCCCTTCCATGCGCGAACGCCGGGCAGGAAAGCTGATCGCCATGTCGTCTCTCGTGGGTCAGGTGCCCTTCCCCTTCGAGTCGATCTATTCAGGATCCAAGTTTGCCCTCGAAGGGCTCGTGCTCTCTCTCAGGTACGAGGTGGAACCCTTTGGAATTCGCGTGGCCCTGATCGAGCCGGCTCAGGTCTCCACCACCTTCGCGGCCAAGATCCACAAACTGCCTCCTGAGGGCTCTCCCTACAGGGATCGCGCCAGGAGGTTCATCGAGAAGGACGAGGAACTGATCAAGACGGCACCCGACCCGGTCAAGGCAGCGGAAAAGGTCGCGAAGGTCGTGATGCAGGACAATCCCCGTCTACACAATCAGGTAGATACCATGAGCACCCTCTTTCTCGGCCTGAACAAATACCTCCCCCGGTCGATCCGGGACAGGATTCTGTTGAGGCACATGGACATTGAGGTGTGAAATCGTTGCTCTACATAAAGTCTTCTATTGAGCAGAGAGGAGGGTTTCATGCTGGCTGCTGAGACCGCCTGTGGCGGACCCGTGGGATCCAGAGTGGAGCGCCTCAGGGAGCGCATCATCAACGCCCCTCAGGAGGTTTGCGTCGAGAGGGCTCGTCTCCTCACCCGATCGATGGCAGCGAACTGGAACGAGCATCCCCTGACACGCATGAGCCTGGCCCTTTCGGATGTCCTCGACAACATCTCCGTCATCATCCGGGAGGACGAGTTGATCGTAGGATGCCGCACTGCCCGGCTCAAGGGTGCACCGCTCTTCCCGGAGAACAAGCATCAATGGATCGAGGAAAACACCGATGGCTTCGATGCGAGGCCCCTCCAGAAGGCCCTGATCCGTGAGGAGGAGAAGAGGGAAATCAAGGAGGAAATCCTCCCCTTCTGGCAGGGCAAGGCGGTTGAAGACCGTCTTACAGAGCTCCTTCCCCCGGACGTGGCCGAGGACATGGAGAAGTTCATCTTCACGATGATGCTGGAGATTACGTATGGTATCGGCCATTTCACGATGGATCATACGAGGGTACTGAAGGAGGGTCTCAGGGGAATCATCGAGGAGGCCCAACGCCGCCGGGAGCGCCTCTCGGCAGAGGAACGGTCCGGAGAGAAGGGGCTTTTCTACGAGGCCGTTGTCCGTTCCCTCGAAGGGGCCATACGGTTTGCTCACCGGTATGCGGACCAGGCCGAAACCATGGCGGGATGCGAGAAGGATCCTATTCGACGGAAGGAGTTGGAGAAGATCGAACGGGTCTGCCGCCGCGTCCCGGAGCACCCTGCGGAAACGTTCCACGAGGCGGTCCAGAGCGTGTACTTCGTCCACCTGATTGCCCAGATCGAATCCGGAGGCAACTCGATCTCCCTCGGAAGGATCGACCAGAGCCTCCATCCCTACTATGACGCAGACAGGGCAAGCGAAAGGGTCACCCGAGAGGAGGCCAGGGAACTCCTGTCCCTGCTCTTCCTGAAGACCAACGAGATATGGAACGTGCTCGAGGAGGCCTTCATCCCGGGCGGAGAGGGTGCAGAAGGGAAGACCACGCAGAACGTGACGGTCGGGGGACTCGGGTCGGACGGCGAGGACGCCACCTGCGAGATGAGTTTCCTCGGCCTGGACGCCTTTGCAGACATAAGGACCGCGCAACCCAACTTCGGCGTGAGGCTGAGCAAGAAATCGCCGGTGGATTTCGTCGGGAAAGCCGTTGCATGCGCAAAGGAGGGGGTGCTGCTTCACTTCTTCAACGACGATGCGATCATCCCTTGCCTGGTCGAGGGAGGACACGACCTCCCGGACGCCCGGGACTACGGGGTGGTGGGATGTCTGGAGCCGAACGCCCAGGGCAAGACCTTCGGCTCCACCTTTGCGGTCCAGTTCAGCGGCATAAAGTGCCTGGAGCTGGCCCTGAACAACGGCGTGGATAACGTCTTCGGCACTCCCGCCGGTATCGAGACCGGAGATCCCTCCGTGTTTCAAACCTTTGACGACGTCTGGAAGGCTTACACGGCCCAGGTGTCCCACTTCCTGGGTCAGATGGCGAGGGGCATGGCCGCACTGGATCAGGCCATCGCCGAGCAGGTCCCCTCCCCCTTCGCCTCGTCCATGATCCAAGGCCCGCTGGCGAAGGGCCTCGACCTGACCGGGGGAGGAGCGATCTACAACTCCACGGGTGTTCAGTTGATGGGGTTTGCCAACACCGTGGACAGCCTGTACGCCGTCAAGAAGGCGATTTTTGAAGACAGGGTGGCCACCCTCGACGAGCTCGTCTCGTGGCTTGCGAACGACTGGCGGGACGCAGAAGACAAGAAGAACTATTTCCTCCAGAAGATCCCCAAGTATGGAAATGACGTGGACGACGTGGACGCCATGGGCGTAGCCGTGCTGAACCACTTCTGCGACGAGCTGGCAAAGCACAGGAACTTCCGGGGCGGACCGTACTGGCCCGGGGTCTTCTCGGTCGGGTTCCACCTTGCCATGGGCGCCCTCACGGCCGCCACCCCGGACGGACGCTCCACCGGGGACATGCTCGGAAACGGCCTGACGCCCACCACGGGGAACGCCTCGTCCGGTCCCACCGCCGTAGCCAACTCGGTAACCAAACTCCCCTTGAGGCGCATTCACAACGGCACGAACCTCAACATGCGCTTCCCGGGAACGAAAATCGCCCCTGAGAATCTCAGGGCCTTTATAGAGGGCTACTTCCAGCGAGACGGCACCCAGGTCCAGTTCAACATGGTGGACTCGGCAGTGCTCGAGGAGGCGCAGAAGCAGCCAAAGGACTACCGGGACCTCGTCGTGAGGATCAGCGGCTACTCCGCACACTTCGTCGGCCT
>JAQYVQ010000497.1 GCA_030145435.1 Syntrophobacteria bacterium
AAGCCGCATCGCGCGGGATCCGTGTGCTGCCAGATGTAGGCACGTCGGGTAAGGAACCCGTTGGCCCTTCCCCCGGAGATGCAGGAGTTCGCATAAAGGGCGGTCAGGAGAGGAGACATGGCCATGGAAAGACGAAACTTCTCCATGGCGTCCTGCTCGTCCTTGTAGTCGAGGTTCAGCTGAGTCGCCGCTGTCTCTCGCATCATGGCCAGGCCGAGTTCGCCCTGGCCCGGCAAATAGCGGGTCATAATGTCGTATCGCTTCTTCGGGAGCAGCTCCATGTCTTTCCACTCAGACACCGGCTGATTCCCGAGGCCGAGCCACGCTTGCTTGTCCGGATCGGAGACGACCCTCAATTCTTCGAGGTGAGCCTTCACCTCCACTGCCATCTCGTGGAGGGTGTGATGCGGCGCACCGCTCAGCTCGAACTGCGCACCAGGCTCCAGGGTAATGCGGCAGGCCTCCCGCTCGAGTTCCAGCAGTCTGCCTTCCTTGAAACACGGGGCCCACCCGAACTGTTCGGCCAGTCGGGAGAGGATTTGCTCCACGCCGTCCGGGCCGCTGAAGGGGAGCGCTTTACCGGTAGCCGGATTCACCCCGAGTTTTTCGAACTCGATCCCCATTCTCCAATCCTCCATGGGCTTGAAGGCGTCCAAGAAGAATCGGGCCAGCTCCTCCTTCGAGGAGATTGGATGGTCAGACATTTCTATTCACCCTGATAAGTGTCACGGGAGAAACCCTGCCGGTACGCTCACGGCACGAGACAACAGACCGTAACAATATGGACTCTTCCCGTCGACTGGGTCAAGAAGAGGCGCAAGAAAAGGGGTGCGTACGGGGGCCCGGTTTGACCCGTTCCCCGCCTCTCGGCTAAAAGAGGACAGACCCCAAACGAATCGAGACGTGACAGGGGATTGCACACATGGAACCTTCCTCATTCTATGACGCTTACCTGGACGTTTACTCGCCGGAGCGGTTTATGGAGTTCTACACTTCCCTCGAAGAGGAGCTCTTCCTTCGAGCGAATCCGTCCCGTCCGATCCCGTTTTCACAGGTTCCCATCGTGCTGGCCCCGGAATTCGAATCCTCGTTCATCCAGACGGTTTCTCTCCTGTGGAAGGTCTTGGGCAATCGCATCTACCAGGAGCTTTCCGCAGAGAGCATCCCCGAACCCCTTCGTCCCCCCTCCGAGGGTGCACGCCCACCGATGATCCCTTTCGACCCGGACCACAACATCGGCTGCATCGACTTGCACCTGGACAAGGGAGCCCTGCGCATGATCGAGTTCATGGTCCTGCCTCCCGGGTGCGTCGGGGTCTATCCGGGCATGCTCGAACACTATGGATCCTACCTGAGTACCGTTCTCCCGGACCGGGAGCCCACCTGCTTCCGAGCAGGATGGGACAGGGAGCGCTGCGAGGAGGTCATGGTCAACCAGATTGTCGGAGAGGGTGAACCCGAACGGGTGGCGATCGTCGACTGGGAACCGAAGAGCCAGGTCACCTACGGTGAGTTTTGCTACACCCTGGACATGTTGTGGAGAAGAAGAGGCATCCCGGGTGTGATCGCCGATCCGCGCGAGATCAGGATGCAGGGCGGCAGAATTCTGGTGAAGGACATGCCGGTGGACCGCATTCTCAACCGGCTTACTCTGCTCGACTGGGGAGCCCGTCACGACGAGATCGAGCCCTACACCCGCATCTTGTGGGAATCTCCGGAGATCTTCGCCTATCACCCGTATCTGTGGTACCTGGGGGACAAGGTCTCCCTCACGCTTCTTTCCGATTCCTCGACCCTGGGGAAGATGGGGCTATCGTCCTCGGAGGTTGAGCAGATGACGTCCCTGGTCCCGCGCACGCAACCCCTTGCCTCCTTCTGCCGCGACGGAGCCCCCCCGGTCGACGTGGGCCGTCTGCTCGAATTCTTCGGAAGCCCTTCGAACATCGTCTTGAAGCCCCTGTCCTCTCACGGCTCGAAGGGGATCATCTTCGGCCCCGCAGACACACCGACGAAGAAGGCCCTCGAACAGGCGTTGCTGAGAATCGACCCGCAAGAGTACGCGGCCATGGAGTATGTGCCCACCCCTGAGATAGAGGTGCCGCGGGGCGGGGGGGGACGGGAAACGTGGCACAGCGACCTGCGGATCTTCGTCCTGAACAACCACTACGTGTTCCCAGGCGGGCGGGTCTACTTCGGGGACTACACCAACCAGGTGCCGTGTAGGGGGTTTGCGCCGCTGTTCTTTGCTTGAGGGAGGCTGTCGAGAAGCGGCCACCTGCGGCGTTGCACTCATCCCTCGAGGGAAAAGGGTAAAGGCGAAAGGCGAAAGGGATCGATCAAGTATTGAAGAAGAAATCTAGGGAACTTAGCCCTTCGGCCGTTCGTCTGTAGAGATGCCTTCTTCAAAACGTCAACCATCCCTTGACCCTTTGCCCTTGACCCTTTCGCCTTCAGCTTCCAAAAAGTCCCGAGGCCTCCAGCAGAGATACCACCTCTTCATCCCCCAGGTCGTACCACTCCTCGTACGCATCGGCAACGGCGAAGACGGGGCCTCCCCTGACATTCGAACAAACCAGCACATCGGCCGCCGGCTGGAGGAAGTGAATCGTTCGCTGAGAGGCCGTGGGTACGGCCACGATCACCTGGCGGGCCTCCTTTTGCCTTGCAAAGTCGACGGCGGCCATCATGGTGTAGCCTGATGCAAGCCCGTCGTCCACGAGGATCACCTGGCGATCCTTCAATTCGGGCTGAGGCCTGCCTCTTCGGAACACCTTCTCTCTCGACTGCAGCACTCGCTGTGTTTCGGAGACCTGGGCCTGGATTTCCTTCTGGCTGAGACGAAGATCATCAACGATCCTTTCGTTCAGCAGCACCTCGCCAGCCGGCCCGATTGCGCCGAACCCAGCCTCCGGGTTGTCCGGGATCTGGAGCTTGCGGACGATCAACACGTCGAGGGGAAGGCGACACTCCCTTGCAACGGCACAAGCCACGGGCACGCCTCCGGCCGGAATGGCCAGGACCAGGCCCTTCGGATCCGCAACCCCCTCCAGCAGTGAGGCCAGCCTTCTTCCGGCGTCTTCGCGGTCTGCGAAGACCCGTTTCTTGCCCTTCAGCCCTGCGTCTTCAATCAGGTTGTCCATGGGGGCGGCCCGTTGGAATCGTCTGTTTGCACTTGGGACATGACACTAGTCGCCCAGGACTGCTCGGAACGCCCCATTCGGCATGCGATCCAGGCGGAAACGGACGCCACAGGCTGGACAAGTTTCGATTGAACCGTCTTCAACCTGTTCCCCGAGCTGCATCTGGAACTTGCAGATCGGGCACAGGGCGCCCAGGGCACTCGATGCCTGGAGGCGGGGCAAAAACATCTGATCGAGCACCTTCTTATCGCATTCGTCCGCCTTCAACCCTTTCCGGATCCAGCCCTCGACGGCACCGGCTTCGCTGGCATCGCCGATGAACACCGCACCGACCACCCTTCGGTCCTTGTAGACGATCTTCTTGTAGATGTAGGGCAACTCATCGTAAGGGTAGTCCCCGGACTCTTCCTTCACATCCTCCCCCTGCGGGTCACTGAGCCCAAGGCAGACCACGTCCAGGTCCAAGGCCTTGGTCCGCAGGGAAGGAAAACCGCTGTAGACGGCTTCCTGCCCGGCCATGTTCAGGCCGGCCATGTTCCCCTGTCTCCACGCGCTGAGCCATCCGGGCTGCGGGAGCACCTCGCCCGTGTGCACCGCCGGCAGGCCGGCGACATCGCCTGCGGCGAAGATGTTCTCGTATTTCGTGCGAAGGTTCTGATCTACCACCACGCCGTTCTTCCCCACCAGATCGCTGCCTTTCAGATAATCGAGCCGTGGGTCCTGCGGCGAGGCCACCACGAGAAGGTCGGCGGGCAGCTTCTCGCCCTTCGAGGGAATCACGCCCTTGAGCTCCCCATCCTCCCAGACCAGATCCTTGATTTCCGTCTGCTTGATCAGGGTCACGCCTTCCTGGTTCAGGCGGTCTTCCAGGATCTCGGAGGCGATCGGGTCGAGCACGCCCTGCCAGAATCTCTCCTCGGGAAGAACCAGGGAACAGTCGATACCGCGTGCCCGAAGCCCCCGAACGGCATTGATGGCCTGAAGGCTCGCCCCGTAGATCAACGCATTGCGGGCGGAGCCGAGAAGAGAGGCCATGTAAAGCGCCTCGGGCAGTGTATCCAGATAGACGATCCCCCGGCCCTTGCCGTCGTCTCCGGCGATCTTCTCTGTTCTGCTGCCCGATGCGATCAGCGCCTTGTCGAAGGAGAGGCGCTCCCCACTTCCGAGGACAACCTCCTGCGCCTTTGGGTCGAGCGAGGCCACCTGGGTCCCGGCAAGAACCTTTACACCGAGCTGGGAGAGCCTTTCCTTGTCCCGGGAGATGATCTGCTCCGGACCGAGCTTTCCGGCCAGAAGCTCCCCCAACATGGGCCGGTAGTAGAACGCCTCTTCCTGCTCGTCCACGATGACGATCTCGGCCTCTGCAGCCCGTTTCCGGATGACCTCTGCCGCTCTCCTTCCAGCGACGCCCCCTCCCAAGATGACATGCCGATTCATGACGTGTTGCCCTCTCTATCCTTTCAGGTTGAACTGACAAGCTTCAAACCGGTCTCGAAGCATTCCTTCATGGCGGTGGGATGGTTTCGGATGGCCCCCTCTTCATCCACCTCCCCGTACACGAGGGTTCCGGCATACTCCACATCGATGGCATCGAAAAAGTAGCGCATCGTTTGCAGCGTCCCGTCGAACAACCGCTTCCCCCGGGTCGCTCCAACGCCAATGAAGAAGCCTCTTCGGTCCGGTCCTGCGGCGGCACCCTGTGCCGCCTCCTCGCGAATGTACTTGCGCGTCCAGAGGGCCTGCGTCCGGTCGATGACCGCCTTGGCTTGGGCCGGAACATTGTAGAAGTAGATGGGAGCAGCCAGGACGACACGATCGCTCTTCTCCAGGGCCTCGTATACCGCCTGCATGTCGTCTTCCACCACGCACCGCCCCGTCTTCTCACAACCGCCGCAACCCCTGCACCCGCCTACCTGGAGTCGAGCCACCCGGATGCGTTCACAGGTCGCGCCCTTCTCCTCGCAGCCCCGAAGGAACTCGTCCAGGAGGATGTCCGTATTGCCTCCCTTCCGGGGGCTTCCGTAGAGGCCCAGGACGCGCATTTTAGAAGAGGTTGAATCAGGAATGGCTCAATCCTCCTTGTAGACGACCTCGTCGTACTCTCGCTCCAGCTTGAGCTTGTGGTACGCCTCTTCCTGGGCAAGCACATCGAAGATCTTCTTGATGGCGGGGATCGTACTGTAAATGCGGGCCAGATCGGTGTAAAGGTCAAAGGCCGCCTTTTCCCTCTTCGCCGCGAACAGGACGATGTCCTGGTACGTTGCATCCGGCGTCAATTCTACGTCGACCAGGTAGTCGGCGATCTTCAGGTCTTCCGGCGGCTTCAGGTCCTGAGAGGAAAAATACACCATATCCAGTTTCTCGAGCCTTGTCTTGTGGCCTCTTTCCATGTCGGCAAGCTCCTTGAAGAGGATCTTGCCCGAGGGGCTTTGCGCGCGGTCGGCCAGCTCACTGTACATTTCGACCGCTTCCTGTTCCTTGTCGATCGCAAAAGCGATGATTTCGTTGTAGGTTGCCTGCACTCCCATCGTCCTCCAACCTCCTTTCTAGCGCATTAGATGCCGGGGATCTTCTTGAAGATTTCGCCTACCAGGTAGAATGACCCACAGCAAAGGATACAGTCTCTCG
The DNA here is from genome assembly GCA_030145435.1 of Syntrophobacteria bacterium. Taxonomy (GTDB): domain Bacteria; phylum Desulfobacterota; class DSWW01; order DSWW01; family DSWW01; genus S015-6. Next base: position 5,769 of record JAQYVQ010000497.1, read on the forward strand.
AACCGCTCCGGCGGCGTACGTCGTCCAGGGCATCCGCCACGCTGCGGGTCACCCGGCTTTCCGCTCCTGGAGCCACCTCTTCCAGGATCTCCTGGAGCCTCTCCGGCGACTCGATTCTCGGAAAATCAAAGCTCGTAAAGGTCCATCTCTTGGCCGCAGGCGCAATCAGGGCAAGCATCGCCCTCACGTCTTTGTCCTTGGAACAAGCGAACAAGACGTGAAGATTCTCGTAGCACAGCTCTTGCTCCACCGTCGCGAGAAGGACCTCCACCGCAACGGAATTATGGGCCCCATCGACCACCAGCAACGGGGCGTCCGAAAGCACCTCGATCCTTCCGGGCAGGCGTGTTCGGGCCAAAGCCTCCCGCACGAGATCAGCGTCAAGGGAGATTCCCTTGCCCTGCCCCATGAAGACCTCTGCTGCAGCAATCGCCACCGCCGCATTCATCTGCTGGTGCCGGCCCAGAACCGACAGCCTGAGGCCCGGGTACCGCCTCTTGGGCGTGCGTACCGAGAAGCCGAACGGATCTGCGCCCTCCT
>JAQYVQ010000502.1 GCA_030145435.1 Syntrophobacteria bacterium
CACAGCTCGAGTGGGGATGCAACACGTGGTATGGGAAATCCCAGGGGTACTGAATCCTGTTTGCTGAGTTTTTCCCTTGACGTAAGGACAAGACATCTAGTAAGATATTTGCATAGCTCACAAAATATAGTTATACAACGAGAAGGGTCAACCCTCTTTTTGATCACAATACTCCTATACGCCCAAACGGGCACGAACGTCTGCTAGACAACGTGAAAGGAGGTGATTCAAGGCAAATCAGGATTAACGTAACGTTATTCTAACATCGAGAGAATCCTGTCAACAAGGCTTTACACCGAAAGGGGGGAGTCACATGAAGAAAGAAAGTCTTTTTACTGTCTTTTCGCTGCTGGCTGTATTCGGGATGGTTACGATGGCGAGTGCCGGTTCCGTTGACTGGCAGTACTTCACCCACGCCTCGGTTGTGGGAACTGGCCCGGGAGCCGATCTCCTCATGGGAACCACTGACGATGCCGCGGATGCGAGCAATGCGCCTGGGTCCTATTCCCTTACCTATATCACATGGGACCCCCTTGACCCGACCTGTGGTCCGCCCAGCGTGACCTACATGACGGGAATCGAGGTAGACTGTCTCGGAACCCCGACGGCCGGCCAATTCACCGCCACATACCTCGACGTAGTACAGACAGAACCGATCCCAGGTGTCGGACCCATCCAAATCAAACTGACCGCTGGTGGAAGCCCGAACACGGGAAACAGATGTGGACTTGGTACATTTCAGGCGACGAAGGATACGACAATGTACATGGGGGGATTACCTATCCTTCCTATGGATGACACCGTTGTGGATGGAAAGGTCATTGACGCTACCGTACCGGTTGCCTCGAGCTACACGTGCCTCACCACCACATACACGCAAGGATATCTCGAGTCTATCAGGCAGTTACTTCCCGGTAGCGCAACCTCCTTTATGGTTACATGTGCTGCCATCAATTTCGGGCCCCTTCCCCTGGTTCCTTGTTTGAACAATTCGGCCAGCGGGAGCACGGCCGTTCTGTGGACCGATGATCCGCTCAATTGCGGCTCTACCTGCTGTGATAATGATGGGGACGATTATGACGGCTCCCAGTGCTCGGGCACTGACTGCCTCGACACGAATCCGGCTGTCAATCCAGCGGGTACGGAGATCTGCGGAAACGGGTTTGATGATGACTGCGTGGGCGGTGACGAGGCCTGTCCTCCGGGTTCCTGTGCGGGTGGACCCGTAGAGTAACAGACCTCTAGCGCCTCACGGCGTTCGAATCACGAAACAGAGAGCCGGCACATCCGAGGTGCCGGCTTTCTTCCGTGTGCAACCATGCCGTGCATCTTGGAGGCGGAAGTGCTCTACGGGCCGTGATCAGGCGAACCGTTTTGCTTCTCTTGGTGAAGCTGCCTCTCGGCAATATGCAGGGGTCGGCTTCGCTAACCTAGAGCCTGTCCCAAATGGTGTTGTTTTTGAGTGTCCAGGGGTGGACCACGCGTAGTGGTCCCACCGGCTTAACCCTTACTGACATCCTTTCACGCTATGGCTAACGTTCAATCCCTTGCGAGAGCAGAAATCAGGCGGACCTGTCCCGCGTATGTTTACTCGCGACCATTTACGAACGAGCGATCAGGCTGCCCGTTTCCATTCAGCTCTTCGTCCTTCCGCCCTCGGCAACCGGGCGATCACCCAGAGGTTATGCGCCAGAACCGCCCAGCCGACGTCTCTCTCCCGATTCAGGAAACCTTTGCTCCGCATGGGTCTGCCGAGAAAGCCGTTCTTGAAGATGGCCACCCTGGCCTCGGTCTGGGCTCGCCTGCGCTGGAGTTTCACAAACCGATCGTCGGTCATCCTGCGGGCTTGCCTGCGCGGGCTCTTCGGACAGATCCCGTTGTAGATCTTCTCCTTGGCCAGCCACTCGCGGTTCCTCTCATCGTCAAATCCCCGATCCGTTGCCAAGGCACCCGGATTGCGCCCAAAGAGCTGAGAAAAACGTTTCACAGAGTCCTCAACAAGAGCCGCATCCCCACGAACCTGTTCCTGGAACAGTATCCAATCCACGATGACCCCCTCCCTGGACTCTCCCAGGAGCAGGGTATTGCCAAACTCCACGGCAGCGCTCGCCTTGCCCCGGACGATGACGTGCAAGTCGGGTTCGTAGAGGCTCAACAACTTCTGCCCATTGGGCACTTGCCTGCCTGCGATGATTCGCTCATGGGCCTGCCGGATCGCCTCCGGAAGGACTTCCAGAACTCGGTCCAACCGATCCAGAACCGCACAGGCCTGCCCCCAGCTCAAATCCGAGTCCGCCCAACGCTCGGCAAGCAGATCCCGGTACCGGTTGGCATGCCTGCGAATGACCTTCGTGAGTTCCTTCATCTGCCGAAGCACTCGCTTCCTCTCCCGCTTGCTGTCTCGCTTCTTGCGGGGGGTCTGTGTCATCTCGATCGACAATCCGTTCATCTCCCGGATCAACTCCTGGGGCTTGGGCATCCGGTGCTTGAGCCCGTGCTTGCGGATCACCAGGATCGCCTTGATCAGGGTCCGGGCCGCATCCCTCAAGAGCACCCAATCCACAGGAAAATGGATGTTTGCCTGCACACAGGTGGTGTCCATAAAAAAGGCTTCCAAATCCAGTGGCTTGGCCAATCCCAGCCGCTGTCTGCCGCGGCTTTCCGGTTGGGCTGCCGCCCTGCTCACCCGATCGGTGACCTTGCGTACCGTCTGTTCGCCCACCAGCTTTCCATACCGGTCCACTGTGCTCTTGCTCGGCACCTGGATCACGTCCAGCCGGGCAATCCCACAAAACCGCTGCAGAAGAGGACTGTCCGCCAACCGGGCGCTGAACCCGCGCGAGCTTTCCCCCAGCAACTGCCGGGCAATGTTGCACCGCAGGGCCTGGCAGGCCTGCCGAGCCAC
>JAQYVQ010000101.1 GCA_030145435.1 Syntrophobacteria bacterium
GCCTCGATCGCCTCCACCAGCGCCTCGGGGCCCTGGCCCGAGCCCCCGTACCGGGTCGGGATGAGAAACCCGAACAGGCCGGCCCCGGCCATCTTCTTCCAGAGGCCGCGGGAGAATTGCCGGCTTTCGTATCGAGCCGCCAGGGTCGGAAAGACTTCCTTCCTGGCAAAGGTATAGACTTCCTGCGGGGTCATCCTTGCGTAGCCTCCTTCGGATGACGGCTCAAATCACCCTCGAGTTCGTTCAACCACTCGATTCGGTGCTCCACCTCCTTCAGACCGAAGGCCAGGATGCGGGTCCGAAAAGGATCCGCCTCGCGCTGCTCCATTTGCGACAGAATCTCCTGGTACGCCTTCTTCCTTTCTTCCATCAGGGAGAGCTGGGAACGGATCTTCTGACGGGTCTCCTCGGGACCCAGGTGCTGAAAGAAGTTGACCTTGGCGAAGAATGAGTACCCCTGCATGAAATCATAGAGGACCCCGTCGTTCTCGTGCTGGTCCGATCGGAGCCAGTCCCGGAACGTCTGTTTCCCCTTTGACGTGATGTGGAGAAGCTTTCGCGCAGGCCCCTTGTCCGGCACGACCACCTCCCGCTCGATCAAGCCCTCATTCTCCATCTTGGCCAACTGCGTATAGAGCTGGCCCTCGTTGATGTTCCGGAAGTGGCCGAGCCGATGCACCATCTGTTTTCTCAGGCCGTATCCATGGCCGGAATTTTCCGAAAGCAGGCCCAGTAAGACGTGACGAAGCGACAATGTGACCTCCCTGCTCGAAGAGTTCCTCTTCCAGTTCGCGAGAAACTACATTACATGTAATGTATATTATTAGTAATATAGATTCCTGTCAAGGCAATTCTCCACCGATGAGGATAATCGTATAACATTCTGTTTTTATTGAGAAAATATATCTCTTTCGATTGGGAGGATTTCGCTTGACGAACGGGCACTCTTCGATTAGCTTAGTCAGTCAGAAAATCACTGGGCATCCGGGGAGGGCTAATGCAGAAGTATTCATTTTTTCAGCACTTCGAGGGTTGGGAGGAGTTCCGGGCGAGACCCCTTGCCGAAAGGCTGCCGGTGTTCTTCAAGGACGGCAGAATTTTCGATGTCCTGTTCTCCCAGCAATTCGACCGGCCCTTTCTCGATTCCATCTACGACTTGACCAACCGGATTCGAAAAATCGCCAAGGTGAGGGAGGGCGCGAAGTGGCTGCAAGAGCTCCATGGTCACCGAAGGGCCATGCTCTATTTCGTGCAGCCGTCGACCCGAACCTTTCTCTCTTTCCTGAACGCCTGTCACATCCTTGGTTTCCACACGAGCGAGATTCGCGATGCACACACGTCGTCGGAGATCAAGGGGGAGTCGCCGGAGGACTCAATTCGGACCTTCAGCAGCTATGTGGACCTGATCGTCATGCGCCACCCCCTGGAGGGCTTCGCAGAGAAGACCGCCTGGCTCCTGAACATCTATTCCGATCGGCCGGTTCCTCTGATCAACGCGGGTTCCGGGAGTGATCAGCACCCGACCCAGGCCCTCCTGGACGTGTACACCCTGCAAAGATCCTTTGAAGATCGCGGAGGGATCGAAGGGAAGGTCATTGCTCTCGTGGGGGATCTGAAGAGGGGAAGGACTGCCCGCTCGCTGAGCTACCTGATGAAGAACTACCCTGGAGTAAAGCTCCTGTACGCTGCCCCTCCTGCCTTCCAGATCGGAGAGGACATCAAGGAATTCCTCTCGAACCAGAGGATTCCGTTCGAGGAACACACATCTCTCGAGCCCCTTCTGGGTCAGGCCGACGTGATCTACATGACGCGCATCCAGGACGAGCACGACGGGGAGGGGAAATCCGAGTCTCACTACGAGGACTTCTGTCTGGGGAAGAAGCACCTGCCGAAGATGAAGCCGGAGGCGATCATCATGCATCCGCTGCCGAGAAGGGGAGAGATCGACGTGGCCGTGGACAAGGATCCGAGAGCCATGTACTGGAGGCAGGAACGAAACGGCATGTGGACTCGGGCCGCCCTGATGTCGGTCATCTTCGGATCGGATGAAAGGGTGCGCACAGAGGGCGAGCGTTTCCTTGATTGACCGGTCTTCGGACCCTCACCCCTCGATGAACCGCGCCTCAGGGAAAGGGAGACAAAGGGCCCTCGCCTCCCGGCCTTGAGATGCGTCCGGCAGGCAAAGTCGATACGACAGGGTCTGCATGAACAGGGAGGCAACGGCCTCTTTCACCTCGCGAACACGCACCTCTTCTCCCAGCAGTTCACCGAGCGATGTAACCGAAAGGTCCCTGTGGCCGCACGTGTGGATCCAGGAGAAGGGCGCGAGGGCCATGTCCACGTTCAACGAGAAGCCGTGGAAAGAGACGTCGTGCCGGACGGCGACCCCGATGGAGCCGACCTTCGCCTCCCCGACCCAAACCCCGGGGTTCTTCGGGTCTCTTCTCCCCTGTACACCGAACCGGGCCAGGGTTCGCAGCAGAACCTCCTCGAAGCCCTGCACCAGGGTCTTCACCTTTCTGCCTTCCCCGGGAACCCGTACAACGGGGTAGCCCACGAGTTGTCCCGGCCCGTGATACGTGACGTCTCCGCCGCGCTCGGTCGTGATGCAGGCCATTCCCCTTGCCCGCAAGGCCTCCTCGCTCAACAGCATGTTTTCCTTGCGACCCCTTCTGCCCATGGTGAACACGGGATCGTGCTCGAGGAGAAGCAGGACGTCCGGGATTCTCTCCTCCAGGCGGGCTCGAACGAGGCGCTGCTGGAGGCCCCACGTTTCTTCGTAGGCCTGCCTGCCCAAGTCGATGATCCAGAGGGGTGGCTTCTCTGTGGATGGGTTGCCCGGATGGGAAGGGGCTGCCATACGCTTCGTTCCTGATTCCTTCTTGGAAAACGAGGCTTTTTTGAGTAAGTTGTATGTATTCAATCTACTTGAATCGGACGGAATAGAGAAGTCCGTTTCTCGACAGGCCCGAAGAGGAGAGAAACGTCATGAAGACACGAACAACCGGCCCAAGGTTCCTGGACCTGAGGGACGATGAGGGGGATCTGGAAAAGGCGGGTGTCGCGATTCTTCCCTTGCCGTACGAGAGAACCTCCAGCTACGTGCAAGGCTCCTTTCGGGGCCCGGCGGCCGTTCTCGAGGCCTCTTCCCAGCTGGAAGAGTACGACGAGGAGTTGGGCGTGGAGATCTATCGTTCGTGCAAAGGAATCGCCACCCTCGAGCCGATGCAGTTCCTGACCGAAACCGTGCCCGAGGCGATCGATCGGATTCGCGAGGCTGTCCTCGGTCTGCTGGATATGGGCAAGTTCGTCGTCTGTCTCGGAGGCGAGCACACGAGCAGCCTGGGTCCCCTTCGGGCCTTCCATGATCGCTACGGGGATGACCTTAGCGTGCTCCAGCTGGATGCCCACAGGGACTTGAGGGATTCCTACCTGGGCGACCCGTACAGCCACGCCTCGGTGATGGCACGGGCCCTCGAGTTCATCCCATCACTCGTGCAGGTCGGCATCCGGAGCCACAGCCAGGAGGAAGTGCGTTTTGATCAGGCAGAAAACGTGAAGACCTACTATGCACAGACGATCAAGACAGGGAAGATGCCGGATTGGGAAGAACGGGTTCTCGGGGACCTGAGCGAAGAAGTGTACATCACGATCGACAGCGATTTCTTCGATCCCTCGATCATCCCTTCCGTGGGCACGCCCGAACCGGGAGGGTTCTCGTGGTATGAGACGATTGGGTTTCTTCGAAGGCTTTGCACAGAGAAGACGGTCGTGGGGTGTGACGTCTGTGAGTTCACGCCCATCGAGGGGTTGCATCATCCGGACTTTACCCTGGCCCGTCTGATCTACAAGCTCATCGGTTATGTGTGGATGAAGCGCTAATCGGCCGTTACTCCTGAAGGAGGGGCCTCTCGGCCCCCCGCCCGATTCCCCTGTAGATATCCACAGCCCCCCGGACGCTCTCGTCGAAGACCCTTCTTCCGTCGATGACGAAGGATCGCTTCATGCATCGGTTGAAGACCTCTGCAGACAAGGCCTTGAACTCCTCCCACTCGGTCAGGACCATGCAGCACTCTGCATCCTTCAGACACGCCTCGATGCTGTCCGCGTACTCGATCTTGATCGTGTCTCTGATGAATCGCTCGCGGGCATTCGGAATCGCCTTCGGGTCGTAGGCCACGATCTCGGCTTCGTGGGCGTAGAGGTGATTCGCGATCTTGATGGAGGGCGCCTCCCGCATGTCATCCGTGCCGGGCTTGAAGGAGAGCCCGAGGAGGGCGATCTTCTTCCCCTTCAGCGTACCGGACATTTCCTGCCGGGCGATGGTGACCATGTGGGCCGCTTGCTGCTCGTTGACCTCCTCGACCGCCTCGAGAAGCTGAGGCTCTACGCCGCGGGTCCGGGCAAAGGAGATCAACGCCTTGACGTCCTTCGGAAAGCAAGACCCGCCGTATCCGCAACCCGCATTCAGGAAGGCAGGGTTGATCCGCCAGTCGGCCCCCACCCCCCTGACGACCTCCGCGATGTCCACCCCCGCGATTGTCTCGGCAAGGCGGGCCATTTCATTCACGTAGGAGATGTTCATGGCCAGGAAGGTATTCCGGCCGTACTTCACCAGCTCGGCGCTCTCCAGGTTCATTCGAAGCACGGGCACGTCCTGCCCTGCATAGACCTGGTTGGAAAAGGCCTTGAGGGTGTCGCCGGAACGCTCGTCCAGTTCGCCGATCACCACGCTGTCCGGGGACTGGGTGTCCCGGACAGCAGAGCCTTGCCGCAGGAACTCCGGGCTCATGCACACGCCGAAGTCCTTGCCCGCCTTCTTGCCCGAATGTTCTTCCAACAGGGGCAAGACGAGATGCCGGGTCGTGCTTGGGACGACCGTGCTTCGGGTCACGACGAGGGTGTAATCGTCCTTTTCTTTCAGCGCCGTTCCGATGGCCCGCGCGGTCTCCTTGATCAGCCGCAGGTCTGCCTCTCCGCTCATCAGACTTGGGGTGCCCACGGCGACGAACAAGATGTCGGAGGAGAGCACGGCTTCTTCCCTGCCGTGGACCGCCTTCAGTGTGCCTTCCTTGATCGTCTTCTCTACGAGAGGGTCCAGATCCTCTTCAAAAAAGGGCGCTTTTCCATGGTTGATTTCCCTTACCTTTGCCTCATCCTGACTCGAGGTGATGACCTGGAAGCCTCGGTCGGCAAACACGGCTGCTGCGACCAGCCCCACATAGCCGGTTCCCAAGATCGCGATTCTGGGCTTTTTCATCGAAGGCCCTCTCCTTGTTCTTCCTGTTCGTTCTTTTATTAACAGAAACCAGCGGGCGAGTAAAACGAACGGTTCCGCGTGGGCATCATTGACATGGCCCGTGCCGCCGCCTTAGATTGACATTTCGAAGGCGACGATGCCGTTCACAGGAGTCCATCCGCCTTCGCAGGGGACCAGGGCCTTGGCCGTGGATGAATGGCAATGCACCCTTCGAAGCTCGCTTTTGTGAGCTCCGGCGTGATGTCGCCCCAGGCGTTTTGATGGGACCACGGGTTCACCCGCGGGGCTCCATCGGCAGTTTTTTCGGACGAGTTTACCGAGGAGGAGCCATCGATGAGATCCGAGGACCCAGGTATGCCTCCAGGAAATGGCAAGATACACGGTCGAAAGGGAATGACCCGAAAGGCTGCGCTTCGAATCCTGGGAACTGTCTCCTTAGTAAGCATCGTCCTCTCATTTCGGCTCACTCCATCCGAAGCAAGCGTTCCCCCCGGCGAAAGGCCTAATATCGTCTTCGTATTGAGTGACAATCAGAACTGGAAATTCATGAGCTGTGCGGGCCATCCCTTCCTCGATACGCCGAACATGGACCGCCTGGCCGGCGAGGGGGTCCTGTTCACCAACGCCTTTGTCACGACCTCGCTGTGCAGCCCAAGCCGGGCCAGCTTCCTGACGGGCAAGTATGCCCACACCCATGGCGTCCAGAACAACTTCACGCCCTGGGATGGGAGCAACCGCACCTTTCTCGAAGTGCTGGAGGATGCCGGCTACGATACGGCCTTCATCGGGAAATGGCACATGCCGGGCAGGCTGCCGACGCTCGAGGGAGTGGACCCGTTCATCACTTTCACCATCCAGGGGGGACAGGGTAGATACCTGAACTGCCCTCTCATCGTCAACGGGGAGGAGAGACCATCCCGCAAGCCCTACATCACCGAAGAGCTGACAGACTATGCGATTGAATTCATCGAGAGAGAGCGGGATGCTCCGTTTTGCCTGTATCTCTCTCACAAGGCGGTCCATCACAGATGGACGCCTCCCGATCACCTGGCTGACATCTACGCCGACAAGAGGCTCCCCTTTCCGGAAGGGTTTGACCCGTGGATTACCGTGACCCGAGGGCATCTGTTCGAAGGAACGAATCAGGGCTTTGCAAATACAATGAAAATCCAAGTCATGATGGGAAACCTTGAATGATAAACACCCTTGTAATGATTGACCCTTTCAATATTTATGCTCACTCTATCCAAATTGCCGCCTCTTCTAAACGTTTGATAGGTCGGATTCGTTGCACCGTCAATGGAAACCCTGAATGAATGGAAGCGATACTTAACCAGGCCCTCGATGATTTCCTCGGTGGCGTTATTAAAATTGGTGCCATTGTTAGCGGTGAATCGAATCTTCTTTTCATAACCATATTGCATGATTCTTAATAAGTCTGGATTAAGAAACATTTCCCCCCAATTTGACAATTCGATTTCCTTAACCCCAGGATTATGGTCAATGAGTTCTTTCAGATTTTTGAAGCGAAGATGACCCCATCCGACATTCCCAGTTTTGTTTGATCCATCGCCCGTCCGGCAGCCTGAACAATGGAGTTGGCATTTCGAAGAGGCCTCGATTCTCAAGTTGTGCGGACGTGTTGCGCGAATGTAGAAAATTCGGAGACTGTGCAGAGGGTTTCGATTTCTTATGTAGAGTCTTTTGCAGGTGGCTTTGATAAGACGAGCGAGTTTGTATAGAACAAGCAGCGGTTGCCAATAAGAACGCTCGGTTTGCATCTTTGAACCCTTCCAAGCCATAAGCCTGCCTAATGGAGATTTCATCATACATCTAATCGTATGAATGAAGTGTACAGGCTAAATTATAAAAGTCTTCAGCATTGAAAATCTCATCAAACTGTAAGTTAAACAACTCCTAAAACTCATAATTGAAGCATGCCATTTCCCGAGCAAAAGTCTTAGATATCCATTCAACCTCTTCGTTTGTCAATATTTCTCTATAATGCCCTTTATCCTTTCTAATACCCGCTTTTGCTCTTGTAGTTGGAAGTTCAAGTGGTTCTGAGAGATTCAACCTTTCGGTGATGTCTAACATCGCAGCTGATAATTCTTCATATTTATAGACTTTATCAACTACAATTAACGAATTGATTGTGTACAGGTCAAAACCCTTTATTTCTCCAGCCTTTCCTGCTTTCATGAAATCCATTATGGATGGATATTTTGTTTTCCCCCCATTCCAATAATACCAGGAAATAATCTTATCAAATGGATTTCTTTCAAAACAGAATTTATAGTAATTATCCCAGATATTTCGTCCTATTAATTCTTTTATTTGAACGGCAGGAATATGATTGTAGAAAGTTTTTCTTTGTTTAAACAGAATCAAATTCAGCAAGTCTTTTCTGCTCCTCAACTTAGGGCGCAACACATAATTTTGACTTCCTCTGTAACCTAAGTCACATCTATGTTTTTCATCCTCCATAGAAATTGGAGCAATAATATCTCTTTGTCCACATATTCTTGATAATGCAATTTCAATGCTTGTTCCAGCCGTCTTCTGAGTCTTGATAAAGATGAATTTGTGTTTATGAGATAATATCATCGCAATATTATTAGCTCGAATTATTACCCTGCCGTGGTTTATGAGATGCGGCAAACCTTAACATATTCCTCGTTCAAAATATATAGAATAATCATTGCATCCGGACCCCTTCTTCTGTCAGATCTTGCTCAACATCTTCGGTCTGGAGAAAGTGTATGTATCGAGCAGTTGTATACATTCCCAGTCCCGCCCCTTTTTGTATCAAAGGCGTTCGATTATAGATACTGGGGCACTCCTCAATTCCATTACACATATGTTTTGCATATGGCGATTTCTTCTGCCTGCCTCCCGTTCGCCATGTCTATCAGTTTTCTTCAGAGGGAGACCTTCGGACCCTGGATCGTGGTTGTGCGGGTTATGTGCAATTCGGGAGAATGTGGGCCACACCCTCAATGGATGTGGCCCTTGGGATGGTCAGGATGAGAACGAATATCAAAACAGACAATTCTCTCCCGTTGTCGATGTTCGACCAATTCATTTTGCACTCCTTTGATCCCATGTGGAAATCATTGGGACTACCGGTGATTGCCCGTCGATAGGGGATCCTTCGGAAACCCGCAGGGTATTGATCTCGACATACGGCGAAAACTTGGTCACCACTGGATCGTGGATGTTGAAGTCTATAATATAGAAGCGGCCGTCCGAGGTCATCAACATTCAAGCTGTAAGGGGAATCAGGCATGTCGCTCGAGAACGCCAGACTCGACTTCCGGTCGGATACGTTCACCAAGCCTACTGCCGGCATGCGGGAAGCGATGGCCAAAGCCGAGGTGGGAGACGACGTCTTCCGTGAGGATCCCACCGTCAAGGAGCTGGAGGAACGGATTGCCGAGATTTTCAGCCGGGAGGCCTCCATGCTCGTGCCCTCCGGCACGA
>JAQYVQ010000104.1 GCA_030145435.1 Syntrophobacteria bacterium
TCCACGGCCCCGGAATAGCCGTGGAACATCAAGACCCTGTCCGTGTCGGGCAGAGGAACGGCAACGATGTATGAACTTGCTCTCACAAAGAAGCTCCAATGCTCGAGTTTTCTGTTCTCGTCTGGTCCCTGAGGGTTGCATACAACACGCCCTTGTCCCGCAATCTGCAGAAGAGATGGAAACAGAGATCGCAAGCGCTGTGGTAGAGAATTCGGCCCGCGTTCTCCAATGCGGGCTCCCTTCGCGACAGGAGAGCGGCCAGGGTGCTGGGGCCCTTGGAACGCAAGACCGTCAGGACGGGATCCCGGGAGCGCCTGTCCAGGAGGGAGCCCAGAGATTCCTTTTCGACGCTGCCCAAGACGAAAGGATAGTCTGTCGGTTTCATGTCCTGGGCCGGAAGGTTGCAGCAGGTCAGGAGATTTCCGTCCGGGAGCAAGACGGGTGGTGTATGGCATCCTGGCCCTGCGAAGTTCATCGCGGGCTCGAGCTTCACTGCCGAGCGCAGGGCCGCGGCTCTGCCCAGGGGAGAAATCTCCTGGACGAGTACTCTTGTCGAGCTTCTCCTCAGTGACCGGTAAAGGCCTTCTGCGACGGGATCGTGACGTAAACGGGCGATCTTGACTCCCGCTCGAAGCCCGATATCTCTTGATGCGTCGAGTGCGTTCTGGAGGTTCTCTAAGGGGACCTCCAGCAGGTGATATCGGTCCGTGCTCAGGGTGATGGACTCGAGGCCGATTTCTTTCAGTTCAGCGAGGTACGCCTTCGTCTCGGTCCCGGAGGACGCCCAGGCCGCGTTCGTGATCAAGGCGCTTTTCATGCCTTGCTCGGTAGTGTGGCGGATCAGGCTCCGGAGTTCCCGAGGATGGAGGAGGGGTTCACCGCCGGTGAATACAATCCTCCGGATTCCGGCCCGGCTGGCCTGTTCGATAAAGGCTTCGGCTCGACGGATGCCCATCGTTCGTTGATCGTCAGGTCCGCAACGGAAGATACAGTGACCACAGGACAAATTGCAGGCGAACGAGTACGCAAGATGCAGGGTCGAAATTTCGGTGGTGCCTTCGCGACTCAGGGTCATGCGTGTGTCCTCGAATAGCGTCAAGAGTCTGGGCCCACTACCAAATGGCCTCGCTCGTTGAAGACCTTCAAGTAGACGCTGCCGCGGAACTCCTCGATGAGGTCCGTGAGAAGGAGAAAGTCTCGGTTTCCACGAAGGCGAACGGACAAGACCTCACCCGCCGGGCTTTCATGCCGGATGCAGTAGGACTCACCATCTCCTGGCCGGATCTCTCGTTGCCAGACAATAGACTCCTGGGCGTCTCGTATCTCGAGATAGGCCTCGGAACGGAGACGTTCGCAGGTGAAGGCGATCAGAACGAACAGGCTCCGGCTGTCGGCAGGAATCGTCCATTTCCACTCTCGATTGCACCAGAGGCAATGAAATTCACTGCCGGTCAAAGGGTCCTGAAAGACCCGGGGCTCGAGGGTTTCACAGGAAGGGGGCCCCTCCGGGTGGATTGTCGGGTCTGTATCCGGTGCGACCTCTTCACTTCCGCATCCGGCAACGGCGAGCCACAAGAAGAGGAATAGGAAAAGTCTGGTCCATTGATTTCGATATTCCATTTGGGGACTCTTGCTCTTTCTTTCGACTAGGAGTTGGATGCCTCCATGGTTCTGCGTGGGGTATTCTCCCTCAGCATTTTCCAGGCCGCCTGCTCGATATCAGCCCTTTCTTCACGGGCAGGAACGACGTGAAGAGCAGAGACAGCCTTCCGTACGTATTCTTCTGCTTTCCGAAGTGTATGAGAGAAGCCGCCGTGGTCTTCCAGAAGAGCTGTTATCTCTCTGAGGTACTTTTCACGTTGAGGCGCTGAGAAGATATGGCGGATCCTCTTCTTGTCTTTCGTGCCCGCCTGGCTGAAGGCAACGAGCACGGGCAGCGTTACCTTCCCCTCTGCCAGATCGCGGCCCGGTTCTTTCCCGGTGTGCGACTGGTTGGAGAGGTAGTCCTGGATGTCGTCGAGCAACTGGAAGGCGATGCCGAGCTGCAAACCAAAGGATTCAAGGGCGAGAACCTGATCGGGGCTCGCGCCGGCAAGGACACTGCCCAGCTTGCAGGCCATGGCGAAGAGAGAGGCTGTCTTCTTCTCGATGATCCGCAGGCTGGTCCGTTCGGTGAGAGTGAGGTTCCCCTGATTCTGAAGTTCCATCATCTGACCCTCTACGAGCTGTATCAGGGTTTCCACGGCAAGGGGGGGAATGGAGGGATGCTTCGTCCTGAGGGCAAGATCCATGACCGCGGCCAGGAGAAAATCGCCGGCAAGGATGGCGACGCCATCCCCCCAGAGGCGGTTGACGGTGGGCCTATGGCGCCGGACTCTCGCACGATCCATGACGTCGTCATGAAGAAGCGTTCCGTTATGGAGAGCCTCCACCAGGGTCGCAGCTTCTGCAAGGTGCGGTGTTGCGTCGCAGAACAATCGGGCAGACAGACAGAGGAGGTGAGGGCGAAGGCGCTTCCCCTCGGACTGAAAGACAAAGCGGATGACCGGGTGCAGCCCATGGCAGGGTGGATGGATTCGGTCGAGAATCTCGTTCGTGGTGAGAGCGGGCACGGCAATCATGTGAGTGGATTCTGTGGACTTCTCTTGGGGAAGCATCGGAGTTCCGTATTCCTTTTCTGTTGTCTTCGTTTTGCAGAGGAGCCTGCGCAAGAAGGGTGCCAACCGGATGAAATAGCATTCATTGCCCGATGGTTGGCCCAATCCAATCTCTTTGTCCCGTTGGGTCCTGCCGCCGAATGTGTACCGTCCGTGGCAGCTTGTCGACGTGGGTCGAGGGGTGCGAAGGGGTGCCGTTGAAAATCCGGAGCAGAACGGGGCTTGCCTCGATGGTTCAGGCACCACAGGCCGGGTGCGTAGGAATCTTCACAGAGCAGGAGATCTAGCCATTCGCTGCAAGAAGACAGATTTGATTTGGACACCTCGAAAGGAAAGGGCGGCACCTGACACGGATACCGCCCTCACTTTCGTTTTCTGTGAGATTTTCTGGAGGGGCTAGAGTTCGCGCATGACCGTGTTACGGGTTGAGCCTTCGATGAACAGATCCTTCGCTTCTTCGAGCATTTTCCAGTA
>JAQYVQ010000107.1 GCA_030145435.1 Syntrophobacteria bacterium
CTCAACCCGGAGAGAATCGGGGTGGCCATGATGGGCGTGGGGTTGATCGCGGCGGCGTACGAAGACGCCTTCCAGTATGTGCAGGAGAGGGAAGCCTTTGGAGGCCCGATTGGGCGGTTTCAAATCCTTCAGCACTACCTGGCGGACATGTATATCAATTTGGAGAATTCGAGAAACCTGACCTACAAGGCGGCATGGCTCTGCGACCAGGGGCTGCCCTACCACATGGAAGCCACCATGGCCAAACTCGTGGCCGCCGACGGGGCCTTGCACGCCGGAACGCACGGGGCCGAAATCCTGGGCGGATACGGAATCTGCAACGAGTATCCGATGCAAAGATACCTCCGGGACGCCCTGCAGATTCAGTTCTCGCCCATCTCGAACGAGATGAGCCGGAACATGCTGATGCAGTTTCAGGGACTGCCGAAATCCTGGTCCTAGCGTCATTCCCGCGCAGGCGGGAATCCAGACCTAGCACCGGAGCAGGACAATCAAAAGAGACGAGGAGATACAAGATGACCGCAGCATTCGAGAAGGACGATTATTTCAAGATCGACCCAGAGCCCCATCTCATCGGAGACCTGGAGCACATCAACCATTTCCCGGGCGTGCAGATGTGGTGGAAGGCGATCGACATGATCAAGCGACCCCTCCTGTTCGGCACCCCGCCCGATTTGATGGCCGGTATGGAAGCCTGGGAAATGGAGAAGAGCGGGGACCCGAACGACCTCCTCCGGGCCATGGATAAATACGGGGTTGACATCGCCTGCCTTCTTCCCGAATCGATGATGGACACCACCGGGTACACGAGCCGATGGGTAAGTAACGGTGAGATGGCCAAGGTGGTGGAATCCAACCCGGACCGGTTCATGCTGCAACCAAACGTGTCTCCTGTAAAGCACAAGGGAGTGAAGAACACGATCTGGGAAATGGAGTACTGGGTGAAGGAACGAGGGGCCAAGATCTTCAAGTTCTATCCGCCCGAGGACACCTACATCAATGACCCGGACATCTGGCCCTTTTACGAGAAGGCCCAGGAGTTGCAAATTGTCCTCGACATTCACACAGGGTTCTGCTGGGTGCCGCCCGGAAAGAGCAAGTACGCCCTGCCGATCCTGTTGGACGATGTGGCCAGGGATTTCCCGGATCTGAAGATCAATGCCTTCCACATGGGCTACCCCTACTGTGACGACCTCAACATGATCGCCATGGGGCATCCGAACGTGTATGTGTGCCTGAGCCTGCTCATTCCCTGGGCCGCCAGCGCACCGCGCAAGTTTGCCAAGATCATCGGCGAGGCATTGCGGTGGGTGGGCCCGGACAAGATTATTTGGGGGACCGACTTCGCCGGGTTCGGCGCCCAGGTGCGTGGCGCCGTCATGGGGATGAGGGATTTCCAGATCCCGGAAGACATGCAGGAGCAGTACGGCTTCCCTGCCATTACGGACGAAGACCGCAGGAAGATCTTTGGAGAGAACCTCGGCAAGCTGCTCGGCGTAGACACGAAGAAGAGGAGAGTCTCCGGCTCGAAGAAACCAAAAAAAGTGAGCGGA
>JAQYVQ010000132.1 GCA_030145435.1 Syntrophobacteria bacterium
GGTCCTGGACGAGCTCGAATACCAGCGGGAATCCGGGTACGTGGATCCGCAAACCCGCAAGCCCGTCGGCAAGCAGGTGGGCGCGGATTTTCTCCTGGCCGGAGAGATCTCCTCCATCAACAAACAGAAAGACGACACAAAAGATGTCTACTACAAGATCACGCTGAACCTCGTGGATCTCGAAACGGGACTCATCTCCTGGGCCGAGGAAAAGGAAATACGAAAGCGGGAGGATTAGAGAGAACAGAAGGCGAAAGGGCAAAGGGTCAAGGCAAGAGTCGGTGGGCAAATCCCGTGCCCGTGTCCGCACGGCGACCCTTGAAAGACGTGGTTCCTCGGACATTGCCCTCAGTGTAGGATATTGCGAGGAGCATGGGCTAATGAAGCCGGAGTGGAACGGAGATTGTGATGCGCTGTCGCGCCCTCGCAATGTCCCGAGGGGAAGAAGGGTACGCAGCTCTTTTTGTTGTGCCTGATCGTGGGGAGCACATCTTATTGGAAGGAGAGGACAATCGGCGCTCTGACGTTTGTTCGAGGACCGGGAGAATACTGTAGCCTTTTCATCTTGCTCATATGCCTCGCCTGCCCGGCCTGTTCCAAGCGGGTCGAATACGGGGATCCCACCGCTACAGAAACACTCACCATCGACTTCGGTTCTACGGACCTGCAGATGATCGCTGAGAAGATGGTTCAATCCCTCCTCTCCTCGCCTTCTGTTCAAGAGGGCAACCGGCCGGTCATCCTGGTCAGCGGCGTAGGCAACAAAACCGATGAGCACATCGACACCAAGGCGATCACGGACAAGATCCGTACAACCCTGGTCCGGTCGGGGGCCGTCCGGTTCATTGCCGACGAGGTGCGCGAAGAGGTCATGCGAGAGTTGAGGTACCAGACCGACAGTGGATTCGTGGACCCCGAGACCCGCAAGCGGATCGGCAAGCTCGTGGGCGCCGGCTACCTCCTGGCGGGGGAGATCACGTCGATCCGCAAGAAGGCAGGGCGGGAGACGGACCTGTATTTCAAGATCACCCTGAACCTGGTCGAACTCGAAACGGGCCTCATCCGGTGGGCGGAAGAGAAAGAAATTCGGAAGGGCCAGAAGCGGCCTGTGATCGGGTGGTGAGAGGCTAACGCGCTAGAAAACGGAGGGGAAATGCTGATAAATCAAGAAAAAGAGCGGTTGTGTGTTGCCACGCTCCTGGTCATCTTTCTCGTACCTTGCCTCTTGGGTTGGGCCGTGATTTGCTCTGCCGAGGAGACGAAGGCAAGAACGAAGCGAGTCTGTTGTGGCCAGGATCCCACCGGGATCCTATGGCACGGCTCGACCCCGCGCATTACCTTCGAAGAACTGGCCCGCTATTGCGGCCCCATCCTGTGGTTCTCCCCGGACGAGCCGCTGCTGGATTTGACCCCCGGAGCCGAGATCCGGATTCCGGAACCCGTGCCCTTCGAAGAGCCGGCCGATTCGCCGGTTGTTTATTATCGAGTCAGAAGGCTCCTGCTAAGGGAAGGGGTGTCGGCTGACGCCTACGAGAGCGACCCGAACGATACGAACGCATCGGTCCTGCATCTCGATCGAATCGGCGCCATCAATTTGGACTATTTCTTCTATTACTCGAGCGAGGAAGGCCTCGGCCGTCACCCCCACGACGTGGAGTCGGCCGAGTTCATGCTCGAGGTCATTCGCAACCCGGAATGCCCCGGCTGCGAGTATGCGATCTCGGTCAAACGGGTCGTCGCCAAGGCCCACGGCCTGGACTGGTACGACAACACCCTGAACGTCGACGATTGGGTCGCCTTTCCCCTCACCCTTCTGGCCGAGGAAGGCAAGCACGCGAGCTGTACGGACAAGAACGGCGACGGCTACTACTCGCCCGGCTACGACGTGAATACGCGCATCAACGACGCCTGGGGGTGCCGCGATGTCATTCGCACCGGCGCGTTGTTCACTGCGTCCTATCAGTCCTGGATGACCAAGGTCAGAAGACCGAACACCCTGGTCGTCCCCCCTCTGCCCGAGGACAGCCCCCACTACGACGAATTCCTGCGTGACGATCGGGATCTCGCGAACAAGGCCACGTACGTGTTGAGGCCTTTCCCAAGCGCGGAACCGGCCCGGGGCGACGCCAAGCTCTTCAGTCTCATCGATACCAAGGGCTATCCGGAATGGCCTGTGGAGGAACCGGACCGGGAGATCGACAAGGTGATGGGTACCCTCCTGAGCGAATCCTTCACCAGGTCTCTCGGCGTTGCCTACCGGTACGACGGGCTGAGCGGCGTTTCCTTCGTGTTTCCCTTGCTCATCGTCAGGAACGTGGAGGAGCCCCTTACCGGCGGCTGGCTGGTCAATCGAATCTACACTCGATTCAAACCGGGGGTGAACGACTACGGCTGGAACATGCTGTACACCCCCTCGGCGTCACGATGGTTTGACCCCTATTTTTCACTCGGAGTCGAGATCGAGAACCAGCAGGTCCGGGGACACACGGACACGACCGCTCACTTCGCTTTCGAAACGGGGGTGAAATTCCGTGGTAACCTGGCGCACACGCCCCTCAAGTTCATGACCCTTCTTACCGACTTCTGGGGCCTACGCGTGGGTCTCAAGTACCTCGGTTTTGCTGCTGTCGACGATTTGGCCTTCGTCATCGAGGTGGGCGCCGGCGTCTGGTAGCGAAGCGAGTCCGAAGGACGTCAATCCCCGAAAAGGCCGGCGATCGCGGCAAAGGGAGACAGCACGATATCCAGGGGAACCGCTGGAATGAACAGGAAGACCTTACCTGCAGGGTGCACTCTCGAATCGCGAACCGCCCTGGAAAGGGCGAACAGATAGTCTGTATTGTAGGACCAGCCGGATCCCTTTTCCGTTTCAGCAAGGGAAGGCGAAGAATCCACGGGGCGGATGTAACTCTCTTTTTTCTCGCCCTCCTCTCCGAAGGCGCTGCCGAGCAGGCCTGTTCCGGTCAGCATCGAACCGACCAGCATCACCACGAACAGGGACGTTCCGACGCGTTTGGCCATCCTGAGTGGAATCTTCATCGTCTTCCTCCTCACGGGTTTACAATCCTTCGTTCCTAATTCCTGTTCCATAAGCCCCGGCCACCGATGTAGTCTCTAAGGCGGTATCTCTTCTTCTCGATGAGCTCGACATTCCAGGAGGTTTCCCGTCCCTCTTCCACGTGGAGGGTCTTCCTCCGCGTCACATGCCCCCGCCTCTCCACCGACAGGAGATATGGACCGGGGGCCAGCCTCAGGGTGAGCGGAGTCGAACCCTGCCCCACCCCAAACAGATACACCTCGGCGTCAGACGGATTCGTTTCGATCAGCACCCAACCCTTTCTCTCAACCTCTCCGGCCAGATCAAAGGCAACTTCGTTGAACATGGCCGTCAGGAAGTCGACCTTGGCCAGACACCTTCGCGACACGATCTTCTCCACCCTCCCCGTCTCGACGCTGATCAACCGGGCCGCTATCTGATAGAGGCCCTCCACGGATTTCACGGTACACGTCACGAAAAGATCCACGCCCACCATTCCCCCCAGCTCCACAACCTCCTCCTCGTCCGCGAGGTCCGAAGCCTGAAACTTCAGTTCCTCCAGGATGGCGCTCATGTCCTCTCGATCCACGATGTCGAAATGCCCGGTGCGATGGAGGGCACTCAGGAAATCGTTCGCCAGGATCACTCGCTCATCCGAATAGAATCCGCGAGGCAGCTCCATCCGCAACAGGGAAACGTTCCGCCGTTCTCCTTCTCCCCGGAGGGTCTCCGGCCGAGCGACGCCGGACAGCAGAACAAGAACGGTCAAGGCCGGCAGTGTCCAAAAGACAACGAATTTCCTCATTCCCGTAAGGATCCTCCGTTTTGCACCAGGCGCAAATCTACCACACCCCAAAGGCGCAAAACAAGATTCGGGCTCCTTGCAGGCCATCGTACAAAACCTTCCTTTCTTCTCGAGGAAAAGATATAGTGAGACCACTCTGAGAGAATTCGTGTCAACCCGTACCCCTAAGATGGAGGGCAGCAAGATGAAGGCGTGGAAAAAGCGCGTGGGTTTCTTCCTTCCCCTGATAAGCTTTCTCCTGGTGACCGGCTGCGGAGGAGGGGCAAAACAAGTCCCCCAACCCGAGGGGACACAGTCCCAGAAACCTGCCTGGGTAGAGAAGGGAAGCGGCGCGTTTGCGGGGGAGATGGACAAAGCCTTTTACGGAGTCGGTTCTTCGTGGGGGATCCAAAACCCCTCCCTGCTTCGCAGCTCGGCGGATAACCGGGCCCGCACCGAAGTCGCCCGGGTGTTCAAGACCTACACGGCGGCCCTGATGAAGGACTATCAGGCCTCCACCATGGCAGGCAACCCGGAAGAGACGAGCGAAGAACAACACGTTGAACAGACAATCAAGACCTTCACCAAGGCAGAACTGGCCGGTGTGCAGATCATCGACCACTGGAAGGACCCGGAAAGCGAAGAGTTCTTCGCCCTGGCCCGGATGGATCTCAGCGCCTTCGAAGAATATCTGAAACAGGGTTCCGATCTGAGCGAAGCGGTGCGCCAGAGCATCGTGGAACGCGCGGAGAAGGCCTTCCAGGAGCTGGCCGAGGAAGAAGTCCGGCATGAATGACCCCTGCTCGCGGGGCAGATTGTCTTTTCGCGGAATCTCCCTTTCCCTGGTCCTTCTCGTCGGCCTCTTCACACACCGCGAGGCCGTCGGCCAGGACGACCTGGAGCGTGAGTTCTTCCAGGGCGTGGCGTCCATGGAGAAGGAGTACAAGGACTTCGAGCAGGCGGCCTTCGAAGAATTCCGCCGTGAGGTCCGGGCCATGTGGCAGGACTTCGAGATGTCCACCAAGAAGGACTGGGTCGAGTATTCCGAGGATTTGACGGGGCGAAGCCGGGTGGACTTCGAGACAGGCGAGGTGGAGGTGGAAGTCCTCGTGCCGGCGGAGCAGGCCGAACAGAACCCGAAGGCCGCAACCGAAAGGCTCGCCCAGGAGATCGAGCGGCTCATCGAGGACCGAGGGAAGGCCCGGGATTACCCGCTGCCCGCGGCGCCCCCCATCGAAGAGCCTGCCCCTGTCCCTGCCCCACCCAAAGAGATTTTCCCGCCCCCTCTCCTCCCGAGGCCCGTACTCGAGGATCAGCTGCAGACCCAGACGGGTCGGCCCGTTACCGGTGAGAACAAGAAGGAGTTCGCCCGGAAAATCGTCGAGACCCGTCCCGTGAAAGAGGCTGTCATTGAGACGGAAAAGGGCAACATGGTCAAGGCACAGGTGGCATTCTCCCTGGTCCCGGATCATCTCCGCATCCGGGGAGAAAAATACCTCGCGTCGGTCCGAAGGGAGTCCGGGCGCTTCGACATCTCGGTGCCACTCGCCTTTGCCGTGATCCACACGGAATCGTACTTCAACCCGAAGGCCACGAGCCCTGCGCCTGC
>JAQYVQ010000116.1 GCA_030145435.1 Syntrophobacteria bacterium
GCCGCGATCTCCTGATGATTCCCGGACAGCAGAACGTCCGGAACCCGGCATCCCATGAACTCCCTGGGCCTCGTGTAGTGAGGGTACTCGAGAAGCCCCTCCTCAAAGGACTCCTCCTGGGTCGACGCCTCGTCGCCGAGAACGCCCGGGAGGAGCCGCGCCGTTGCCTCCAGGATGACCATGGCTGCAAGTTCTCCCCCGGTGAGGATGTAGTCGCCGATCGAGATCTCTTCGTCCACGCCCAATACGCGGACGCGCTCGTCCACACCTTCATACTTCCCACAGACCATGATCAGACGGGGAAGTCGGCTGAGTTCCCTGGCCAACTTTTGATCGAACAGCCGCCCCTGCGGGCTCAGCAGGATGACCCGCGCCCTTGTCTCGTCCGTTCCCTGAACAGCCTCCAGCCCTCGCACGAGCGGTTCGGGCTTCATGACCATCCCGCTGCCGCCTCCGTAAGGCGCGTCGTCCGTCATGCGATGCTTGTCCGTGGTAAAATCCCGGATGTTGTGGCATCGCACCTGGATATTCCCCTGTGCAATCGCCCGGCCCAGGATGCTGGTGGCCAGGTACGAATCAAACATCTCCGGAAAGAGGGTGAGAATCTCAAAGATCATCTTCGTTCAGGAGCCCCTCGACAGCGTGGATGATCATTCGTTTTGCGGGTACGTCCACCTTCCGAACCACGTCTCGAATGGCCGGAATAAGGGATTCCTGTTCTCCTTTCCTGACCACGTATACATCGTGGCTTCTTGTTTCCAGGACCTTTTCAATCGTTCCGACCGATTTGCCGGAGTCTGTACAGACCTCCATGCCGATCAGTTCATACCAGTAATACTCGTCTTCCTCCAGCCGGGGCAGTTCCTTCCTGTCCATGTACAGGGTGAGCCCGACCAGGTCCTCCACAGCCTCGATACGGTCGCGCCCCTTGAACTTGAGCAGGATCCCTTTCTGGTGTTTCTTCGCCTCTTCGAGGGAAAGCACGGTCGGGCCGTCCTTGCCCTGGACAAGAAGTTCAGGGATTCGCAGGAAGCTCTCGATCGATTCCGCGTAACTGTAAACCTTCACCGCTCCCTTCAGGCCCCAGGGCTTCACCACCTTGCCGATCGCAAGGTGCGTCTCAGGCGAGATCTCCATTTCGCACATTCTGTCTTGTTAATAAGGAAGGATGGCGCTACTCAATGATCTCCAGGACGGACCGTTTTCGAATCTTCGTGGATGCGGCACTCAGGATGGTTCGAATCGCCCGGGCCGTTCGGCCCTGTTTCCCGATCACCTTCCCCAGGTCTTCTTTCGCGACACTGAGTTCGAGAACCGAAGTCTTCTCTCCCACCACTTCGTTGACCTTGACTTCGTCCGGCTCGTCCACCAGTGCCTTCGCGATGTACTCGATCAGATCCTTCATGTTGTCTGTCGATCCTGGAGCCGTCATAGCTGGGTCACTCCTCTCTCTCGATTAAGGGCCCGCGAAAGAATAATTTCACATTTTCGCATCTCATCTTCGGGCCATCTTTGGCCGCTCCTCAATCACAAGGTCCTCAGAATAGTCGTACTATTCCTGCGGCCTTGCTCGATCGTCGCGACCAAATCTGACCCAAATCTGAGCGCGAAACCCCTCCCGCAAAATGAGACAATTCGCCTCCCCCACTGTGAAATTCTTCTTTCGCGGACCCTAAGCAAGGTTCTCACCTGGCCATCCTACGAATCTTCAAGAGCTGTCCGCTCCCCTTGCCTTTTCCCGTTCCCTTCTCCGTCGGGTCAAGGCTGGCTTTCGACCTGGATCGATTGCCGAAACCGACGTACGAGAGCGGCCACGGCGTCTGAGGGCAGGGCCCCTTTTTCAACCCACTGATCATAGCGATCTGTCTTGACCGTGATCTCCGCCGGCTCCGTCAACGGATTGTAAGTCCCCACCTTTTCGATGAATTTCCCGTCTCGAGGGGCTCGGCGGTCTGCGACCACGATGTGATAGAAGGGTCTCTTGTGGGTGCCCCTTCTCTGCAAACGAATCCTGACGGCCATACTCGGTTCCTCCTTTTCTTTCCCTATTGCATGAACAATTTTCCCAGTCCGCGCGGTCCCATCTTCTGAATCTTCTTCATCATCTGCCGGGCCTGTATGTACTGCTTCAGAAGTCGGTTGACGTCCTGGACGGATGTGCCGCTTCCCTTGGCGATACGTTTCCTCCGACTTCCGTTCAGGATCGTATGATCACGCCTCTCCTTGAGGGTCATGGAGTTGATGATGGCTTCGATCTTGACCAGTTCCTTCTCATCCGGCTCGGCGCCCGACATCTTCTTGAGCTTGCTGAACCCCGGAATCATCGAAACAAGCTCGTCCAGGGACCCCATTTGGCGAACCTGCTTCAACTGATCCTGGAAATCCTCCAGGGTGAACGTATCCTTGCGGAGCTTCTCCTCCAACTCCTTGGCCTTCTTCTCATCGATGGAGGCCTCCGCCTTCTCGATTAGCGAGAGGATGTCCCCCATGCCCAGAATACGGTTGGCCATGCGATCCGGATGGAACGGCTCCAGGGCGTTCGTTTTTTCCCCCACGCCGACGAATTTGATCGGCTTTCCGGTCACGGATCGTATCGAAAGGGCCGCCCCGCCCCTGGCGTCCCCGTCGAGCTTCGAGAGAATCACCCCGTCGATATCCAGCAACTCATCGAACCGTGAAGCGACGTTGACAGCGTCCTGGCCCGTCATGGCGTCCGCGACCATCAGGATCTCCGAAGGCTCGATTGCCTCACGGATCCTGCGGAGTTCTTCCATCAGTTCTTCGTCGATGTGCAGCCTTCCCGCTGTGTCGATGATCAGCGTGTCTCGGCCTTGCGCGCGGGCCTCTTCCCGGGCCGCCAGACAGATGTCCACGGGGTTCTGATCGACACGGGACGGGTAGACGGGCACCTGGATCTGGTCTCCGAGCTGGGTCAGCTGTTCGATGGCCGCGGGGCGATACACATCCGCCGGCACGAGGTAGGGGAGACGCTTCGCCGTTCGAAGCCAGACCGCGAGCTTGGCCGCGGTGGTCGTCTTCCCCGAACCCTGGAGCCCGATCAGGACGATGCTCGCCGGATTCTGCCCCGCGAGGTTCAGCTCAGCCCTCTCCGAACCCATGGTTTGGATCAGCTCTTCGTGCACGATCTTGACGAATTGCTGCCCCGGCGTGAGGCTCTCCATCACCTCGCTTCCGCTGGCGCGCCCCTTCACGGCACCGGTGAATTCCTTGACAACCTTGTAGTTGACATCCGCCTCCAAAAGCGCCATCCTTACTTCCCGGAGAGCCTCTTGGATGTTCTTTTCATTGAGTTTTCCGTGTCCTCGGACCTTCTTGAAGACCAGGGAAAGCTTGTCGGAGAGGTTGTCAAACATGCGCTCAATCTTCGGGTTCTCGACCCAGGGTCAGGCCCATTCTGGTGGTCCCGGGGGGGTACCCTTGCCTTTCGGTCGGTATTATATCGAATTTCTAGGGTCAAGCAAACTTCTTATTATACCACAAATATCCTTTCATTTCCAAGGGGCCTTATGAACGCCATGTTTCTGCTCCAGGTAACTGCCCAGACCCCGCTCAAGCAGGAGGCGCCGATCCAGGAGGCGTTGCGGGAGAGCGTTTCGACCACCGCCGGGGGGAGCCTGCTCGCCGACACTTTCCTCCAGGCCGGTCCTGTCGTGAAGCTCGTCCTGTTTCTCCTGGTCGTGCTTTCCGTGGCCTGCTGGGGGATCATCCTCTACAAGTACCTCACGCTGCGCAGGGCCCAGCAAAACGGCCAGGAATTCTCCGATCTCTTCTCGAAGGCCTCGAGCCTGATGGAGGTCTACCACGCATCGAAGAACATCTCTTCCAGCCCGCTGCTCGATGTGTTCGAGGCCGGTTACCGGGAGCTTTCGCGGCTGCTCGCCTCCTCCTCAGGGTCGGCTTCCCCCCAGACAGGGAGTGATCCCTCCGTGGCCTCCCTCAAGATGGGCGGCGTGGACAACGTGGACCGGGCGATGCAGAAGGCGAAGAGCAGGGTGACCACCCATTTGGAGAAATATCTGACCTTTCTGGCCACCACCGGCTCGACGGCTCCGTTTATAGGCCTCTTCGGAACCGTGTGGGGCATCATGAACGCCTTCCGGGCCATCGGAGCTACGGGCAGCGCAAACCTGGCCACGGTAGCGCCCGGGATCGCCGAGGCGTTGATCGCGACTGCCGTGGGCCTGTTTGCCGCCATTCCCGCCGTGGTGGCGTACAATTTCTTCCTCCATTGGGTTCGCGTTGTCACGAAGGACATGGAGAACTTCTCCACGGACTTGATCAACTCGATCGAGAGACATCTTCGCAAGACGTCGTGACGAAACCCAAACAAATCGAATCGGAACAGGGATAGCACTGCCAATCGAAGTGGATGTGGGCGGATGAAATCAGTAGAAGAGGGAAATCAGCCACTGAGCGAGATCAATGTCACGCCTTTCGTGGATGTGATGTTGGTCCTGTTGATCATCTTCATGGTCACCGCGCCTCTGCTCCAGTACGGGGTTGAAGTGGATCTTCCGGAGTCGAGTCGCGAGCCCCTGGAAATCCCGAAGGAGCAGGTTGTTCTCAGCATCGCCAAGGATCGTACGATCTACGTGGACCGGTACAAGACCTCGTTGTCAGAGTTGGGACAGAAGCTCGAAGCGATCTACAAGGGTAGACAGAGGAAGGAGATCTTCCTCCAGGCGGACAAGACCGTGCCCTATGGGTTCGTAGTCCAGACCATGGCCGTTATCCGGGAGGCGGGCATCGACCAGATGGGCCTGATCACGGAATCGCCTGATTAGCGTTCCGCCCAGGGATTCCTAATGCCGGAGCCCCAGGCGAAAGGCAAAAGGAAAAAGGTGAAAGGATTCGCCACTGGATGCAGAGAGAGAATCTGTTCCCCGTGCTGTGTTATAATACTTGCAGTTGGGGCTGTTCCTTTGGCCTTTAACCTTTGACCTTTCACCTTCAGGGATATGGGATCCATGTTGAGCCTGAGAGGGTCGATTCTCCTGTCGGCCGTTTTCCATGGTGTGCTCTTCCTGGCCCTATTGCTCATGTCGAGTACGGGGCGGGCACGGGTGGTTTACAAACCCCAGTACCAGGTGCGTCTCGTCCAGCCTCAGGAAGTCTCCTCCCTGGCGAAGCCACGGGCGAAAAAGGTCGTAAAGCCCAAGCCCCCTCCACAGGTCTCGAAGCCCAAGCCAACGCCGAAGAAGGTGGTCGTGCCGAAGAAGAAGGACACCCCGCCGAAAGAAGAGAAGGCTGAGAAACCTCCGCCCGAGAAGAAGCAACCCGAGAAGAAGGTCGAGAAGAAGCCCGAGCCAAAGCCCGCCCCCCCCGTGGAGCAGCCACAGGAGCCCGCCCCGGAAGAGGTGCTTGAGGAGGCGCTGGCACGGATCAAGAAGAGGGCCGGATCCCGGGACAAGGTTGCAGCCAACGTCCTGGACGGATCTTCTTCCCCATGGGAGGAAAAGCAGAAAGAGATCGCATACAGTGCCTACTACGACCAGGTGGAACGGGCCGTCCGGGAGAACTGGATCCCGCCGCAGGATATGAATTTCGAGGCAGCATCGGCCATCACGGTTGTCTCCCTTACCTTGCTCCCGGATGGAAGGGTCCTTAAATCCTACATCGAGGAGACCTCCGGGGATCCGAAATTCGACCAGTCCGTCATGCGGGCAATCCTCAAGTCAACGCCCTTTCCGCCGCCGCCTATCGGGCTGAAGCAGCAGAGTCTTGATCTGGGACTCCGTTTCCATTCAACCCCTTGAGACCCCATG
>JAQYVQ010000214.1 GCA_030145435.1 Syntrophobacteria bacterium
AGACAGGAAGATGGGATTCATCCGGTTGAAGGCTGATGAGACGAAGACCAGCCGGGCACGAAGAATCCCCATTTCCCCCGAGCTAGAGGATGTGCTACGCACTTTGCCTCGGAGTCTGACGAACAATTATGTTTTCACCAAAGACGGAGAGCTATTCTCGAGACATATCCAGTACGTTCACAAGAAGACCTGCAAGGAGGCTGAGATCGACGACTTCCGTATCCACGATTTCAGGCACACGGCAATCAAGAATTGGGTTGACTCAGGCGCGAACATCTTCACGGTTCAGGCTGCATCAGGTCACAAGGACATCAACATGCTTAGCCGCTACTACACGGTCACAGACGACAACTTGCGAGAGATGGCCGAAAAGAGTATGGGCAGAATCCGGTCAGCAAGTAACGCAACCGACTGATATAGAAGAGAGTTTACGGCACACATGGTTCCGTCACATGCACAGAGGTCTGTGCAGCCTGAATAGCCGGATCCACAGTGGGCTGTACAGTCGCTCGGACAGAAGTCCGTATAGCAGACCACTGCGGGCTCCAGGGGTGCCATCCGCTGCATCTCGAGCCTGTTCTCCAGTTCGTCCAAGGGAATTCCTTGATAGTGAGGTCGAGCGACGGGCACGCATTCTTTCTTTTTCTTAGGGGACATCTGCTATCCCTCCCAGGTCCACCACGACGTCGCACGCACAGAAGACAGGACACTTCGTTCCGCTGCAACGGGTGGTGCACAGATAATAGAGACAATGGGCATCATCCAACGTCGTTGGCAGGGCGGCAATCTGGTTTTCGAGGCGGGCCTCCAATTCTTCTAAGGAAACAAACAGGCCATCCAACGGCAAAAGGGGTACGATTTCCGAACGGCTCTTCTTGGTACGGTTCATGGCCGGGTCCTATGCAAAGAAATTCTCGTCGCTGTCGAGCCCGACCTTCTTGCGGAAGGTGCGCAGAATGTCGGGAAGGCTCTTGCCTAGTAAGCCATTGACCTGCTCGCATGGTTCCTGATCATCGAAGGGGTTCTCAAAAAGACTCTCTCCCAGGAAGAGAGATGCGCCCTTCGGAATAGGGGAGTCCGGGGACTCCGGAGAGTCGGGCAACAGCCACCGGAAAACGGGCTGTTTGGGGGAAGGATGGAGGAGAAACCTTCTCAATTCCTCCCAAAGGAAGGCCTCGTGCTCACGGCACCATGCCCAGTCGAGTTTCCGCATGCCCAGCCTTTCCCAGGGCGCCTGGCGGGACCAAACCCTGCCACAGGAGGAGAGGGCAAGGCCGCCAACAAAAATTCTCTCCAGGCGGTCTCTCAGGGGGCCTTGCCGGAGGCAGCGATGGGCCAACATCATGGCCATCACGATTTCCACTCTCAAGGGTCTTTGGCCTGTTGACAGGGCACGACCTTGCCGGTGCGGGAGGAGGTTTACCCCGATGACGAGGCGTTGGTCCGTGTTCAACAGGAAGTGTGGGGGCATGGAAGGCCAGTGGCCGACATAGAGCGTGTGCGGCCACGGGGGAGCGAGGATAGTCCGTAGCTCCTTCAAGGCGGACCGGGTGAAGCCGTGAAGCCGACGGGGCAGGTCCGTGTGCAGGACAATCGCCGGTTTCGGTGGAGGCTGTTTTGACCCTTCAAGGGGTTTCTCCTGAGTTACAGGAAAACAAGGTCCCAGGTGGCAGAGGAAGAGGGCGAGAACGCACCAGGCCGTGGTGAGTTCGCGACTTCCATAGAATAGGTTCGCCTGCTCGTACAAAGAATTCGGGGGCCAAGAGCCGTCCGGTTCCTGGCTGCGGATGAGCTTCTCAACCGCTGGGGACAACTCAGGGCCCTGGTAGCCTGTGGAAATCAGACAAAGGAGGGTCAAGGCGGTTTCTGTAGGGTTGTTCCAGGTTCCTGTCTTCCGGTTTCGCCTGAGGAGGTAGTCGTGCAGCGGCTTCCGAGGCAGATCCGGGGCGAATGCATGGCAGAACAGGAGGAGGGCCAGCAGGGGGTGACACGCGGCTCGGTGCGAAGAAGAGTTCGGTGATTCGGACGAGGGAGAATGGGTCCAGGGGACGTAGTCCGCCTGATGGATGGAGGTTTCGACCAGGGATTTCAGTTTCGGCAGGCGGACATTTTCCCGGGATGCGGCAAAGAGGAGGTTGGCCCAGAAAAGGCCATGGGGGCGTGGGGGAAGCGTGCCGTCCAGGCCCTGGTCGAGCTCGAGCAAGGCGCCTCTGTCCGTGGGGATGGGAAGAAACGATTCCTCCATGGCTACCGGCAGGGACGGATTCGAGGGGACTTTCTGGGAGAGGGTGAGCCAATCCGAGGCTCCGAGCAAGAGTGCGGGCAACCGGGAGTCCATGTTCTGAAGGGGGGCAAGTGCCAGGTGTAGAAAAAAGGTGGCGAATCGAGAAGAAGCCAGGGGGGTTGAGGGGTTCATATACGGATACTTGGATTGAGCCAGAGGAAAGCCGCCGAGAGACGGAACCGAGTGAACAATGAAATCGAGAGCTTCGGCAAGACGTGTCGCGACTGTTTTCGGCCCCGTCTTCCTCGTTGTTCTTCTCCGGATCTCTGCCAGATCGTGGCGCATCGTCTGACAGTGACGGAGGAACCCCATGACGGTCTCCGCCCAGTTCGGCACATGGATGTTCTGCACGGAATCCAGGGCCTGCAGAAAATAGTGCTCAGCCAGTCGAAGCTGCTCTTCGGCAATCCCTCGGTGGTAGAGGACCTGTCCTGCTTCGTCTCGAGGAACAGGATCGCCTCGACGAACGTGAGCATCAAGCCCTCCTGCGAAGAGGACCCTGGTCAGAAGAAAGGTGAAATTACCTTGCCGCAGATCCTCTTTCCAGTCCCTGAGATCGTCGAAGCATTGGAAGCCTGTAAGAAACCGGTCTTGGGATTCCATAAGGGGTGCGAGAACGTCAGAGGTGTCTGTCAGCAAGGCCATGGCCAGCAGGTTTGTCTTGATGAGAGCGACCTTGCCGGTCGAAACCTCGAAGAATTCCTCTTGGGTGTACGGACAGAGCCGGTGCCGGTGGCGGAGCTGTTCCTTGATGATCGCCCGGCCGTGCTGCAGGAACCACCCCTGGGTTTTCTGCCAGAATACGTGTTCCAGAGGAAAGAGGGGGATGAGCATCTCCAGGGCCTTGTGAAAGTAGCTGTCGATGAGATAGAAATCCGCCGGCGTCCAGGGTCGAGTCTCGTCGATCTTCTTGTCCGAGAGCAGGATGGCCTCCAGAAGGATACGGTTGGCCAAAGCAAGGGTTCGAAGGTCTTCAACAGCCACCGACGGAAACGCACTGACGAAGAGAAAAGGGTAATAGTAGAAAGGTGAGAACCCTATGTTTCCATTTGTTCGTGATGGTTCCAGAGGGTCCCTCGAAGTGATTTGACGACCAGAGGGTGTGGAAGGGCCGCAGAGCCGGTCTACGCGCTCGTTCCGGAAGGAAGCCATCCCTCTTGCCACCCGCTTGGCCTCGTCGTCCAGGAGGCGAAGGGATGTCTCGGTTGTTTTCAGCACGGCATTGCAGCCCATGAGGAGGAGCCTCTTCTCTTCTGATCATCTCGCGATGCTCGTACATCCCGGGTGTGATAGCGATACAGGGCTTCGAGACACCAGGCCGTTGTCAGTTCTCTGCTTCCATAGTAACCGGTTCCCTCCTGGCAGACGGCGTTGGGAGCCCATGAACCGTCCGGCTCTTGAGACTCGGCGAGCTTGGTGATTGCCGGGACGAGCTCAGGCCCGTTATAGGCCGTGAGCAGCAAACAAAGCAGGGTCAAAGCGATCTCGGTGGTGTTGATCCAGGACCCCGTGGTGCGATACGGCTCGAGGAGGTAGCCATGGAAAGCCTCCCGTGGGAGGTTTTTGCCGAGGGCCTGGGAAAACAAGAGCAGGGGCAGAAGGGGTCTGCACGCGTATCTCGTCCATGGAGATGCGACGGGTCCGAAGGCGACTCCGAAGTTCCAGGGAGTGTAGTCCTTCCGAAGGAGACAGTCTGTGACATAGGCGCCGAGCCGGGGCGGAAGAAAGGACGTTTCAGAACATGTGTAGAGGAAATTTGCCCAGAAGAGACCGTCCGGTAGGGGTCCGTAAACGGGTGCAAACGTACGGTCAAGCTGAGACAGGTGGTCCCGGTCTGAAGGGATGGGTGCGAAGGCCCGTTCGAGTGTTGCGGGCAATCCAGGGTCCAGGCTTGTTCCCTGCATGTCACGGAGCCAATCCAATGCAGATAGGAAAAGGGGGTTCACAGCGGAAGCGAGGGCCCCGATAGGCTGAAGGGACCGGATGATGAGGGTGGTGACGAACCTGGAGGGAGCAACGTACTCCGAAGGGCACATGTACCCGTGCGGCGACCGAGAGAGCGGAAAGCCACCCGCACGCGTTTGGGAATCGGCAAGAAACTTCGCCCCGGACCGGATTTGCCCTGTCGCGGCACCCAGGAGGGATGTGCTCGGGGCGATCCCACTTGCTTGATCGAGAGGCTCTCGCATCCGAATACGGCCCTCTTCTCGGCGTCGAATCTCTGCCAGGTCGTGGCGGAGAGCTCGACAACGAATCCGAAACCCATTGTTGAAGTGCTTCCAGAGGGGAAGGGGAAGGGCGCCGACGGTTTCGTTCGATCTCTGCAAGAAGATTTCTGCCAGTCGGAGTTGTTTCTCCATCAACCGTGTCGTGTAAAGGAGTTGTCCGATCCGCGTAGCGGAGACAGGATGGCCGGAGAGGATTTGATCTGTGATCCCCGCTTTCCGGATGAGACGAGTAAGGAGGTAGGTGAAATTGCAGTTTCGGTAATCCTGCCGCCAGTCTTCAAGATCGTCGATGAGGACAAGGGCGATGTGATGTTGGTCGAGGGAAGTGGCCAGGCGAGGGATGTCTTCCGTTCTGTCCGCAAGAAAGGCGAGGGCCATGGAGAAGGGCCTCAAGAGCGCCGTCTTCCCCCTTGCGAGGGCACAGAACCGTGCCATTGAAAAAGCCCCAAGCCGATAGGCATGACAGAGCCTCTCTTCGCGGACACTCTTCCACGTTTCGGAATAGCAGTCGTAGAAGTAGTCCCAAAAGGCGTGATCGGCAGGGAAGAATGAGTATAGGCGTTTCAGGCTCTGCATGTGTTCCAGCTGGGCAAGAAACAATCCGGTTGTGTCGATCGACAATCCCTGGTCCAAAATTCGATCGTATGACAGCAGGTGATCGGTATAGAGCCGATCCGAACGAGCCAGTTCCCGGACGGTTTCTATTGGAACGTCCAGGAAGAAGGTGTGAAAAAGGAAGGGATAGTATGCGTGCAGCGGGGAAGAGAGTCGTTTCGAATGAGGCGAGGGTTGATGTCCGGCTGTCGCGGTGGCCGTGCCTTTGTTCCCGTCAAGGTCCTCTCGCCATTGTGCCCTGCACTCCCGGATGTCCCGATACAGTGCAGCACCCTCGGTGATGACCGCATGATGCAGCGATGATCCCACGTTCTCAGCTCCTCGTGAGAGAGGCTCTGTCGTTTTGGCCAGCGTTCCACACCCTGTAGGCGTTGAGGGCAGCCTTCTGAAAGTGCCTGGGGAATTCGAAACAGTGCGGTTGATTCAACTTTCCGGTCGCTCTGTAGGCAAAGGCCTCACACCCTCCGCCACAGAAGAACAGGTAGGGGCATGAGCGGCATGTTCGAATCCTCACGACACTCCGGTGGTGCCATTTCTGGATAGCCTGCGGGTCCAATTCAAGGAGGCCGGGTCCATACAGGCCGATGCGGTGTTCCGGATGACCGATCACTTCCCAGCAGGGATAGATGTCACCGAAGGGATCGAAGAGATACATGGCCATATTGCTTCCGCAAAAAGCCGTCCTCCAAAACGGAAGGTCCTCCTTGTGCGAAAGGTGCGCCAGAATCCTCTTTTCGACTGCCTGGGTAAGGGCGTCCGTCTGGAAGAATGAAGATTCCTCCTCTTCTCCGCCCGTGCTGTCCTTCCCTCGGATGGCTTGCCGCATCTCCAGGTGAGAGGCAAAACTGTCACCACCATGCTTGCTGCAGATGCTTCCATGGACCGGCGAGCAGTAGGCACGAAACAGGGGACTTTGGGACCATTCTCTTTCCTGAAAGAAGTCTTTCAGCCAGTTTACGTGGTTTGCGTTCTTGCGGTCCACGTTGATCCGAACCGATACCCGGGTCCCTTGTTTCATGGCCATGTCGATGTTCCGGACGATGTCTTCGAACGTTCCTCTCCCGTCCGGAAGAAATCGCCGGCCATCGTGGACGGAGGGGGGGCCATCGATCGTGATTTGCAGGAAGGAAATCCCCTTGTCCTTTCCCAGGATGTCCGTGTAGTGGTCTAAGTCAACTGCATTCGTGATCGCGGAAAACTGTCGGAACCCCTTCGCGCAGGCCTTTTCGTGCAGGTGGCGGATCATGGTCTCGTTGGATTTCTGCAGCGGTTCACCCCCATAGAGGGTCATACATCTCTGGCGACGATGGGGTGCGTCTATTTTCACCATGGCTTCGAGGGCAGCCTCTGTCATCTCCTCAGACAAGCGCTTCTCCAGCCAGGATGCGCCCCTTCCCTGAAGGCCCTTCTCGTAGCAATACGTGCAGCGAAGATTGCAGGAATAGGTTGGAACGATCAGAAAGCCGGGCGAGGCGTGCTTCCTCAGGACCGCGTGGACACGTCTGCCAAGCTCTACCACATACGCCTGCTCGGCTTCCGGTGTCTTCTCCGTCAGGTATCCTCTTGATTCTAGATGAGACAATGTGTCCGAGGACAGGGAATTCCGGATCCGTCCATTCGAAGAATCCGAATCCGTGAGGGGACCAGCGATACGGGAGGAGACGATATCCACGGCCCCGGAATAGCCGTGGAACATCAAGACCCTGTCCGTGTCGGGCAGAGGAACGGCAACGATGTATGAACTTGCTCTCACAAAGAAGCTCCAATGCTCGAGTTTTCTGTTCTCGTCTGGTCCCTGAGGGTTGCAT
>JAQYVQ010000219.1 GCA_030145435.1 Syntrophobacteria bacterium
GGATGGGATCGTCACCTCCGCGATTCAGGTGTTTCGTGAAAAGGGGTACGAAAAAGCCACGATCGCCGACATGGTGGCCACCGCCCGCATCGGGCGGAGCACCTTCTACAAGCACTTCCGGGACAAGAAGGGTCTGTTCATCGAGTGTGTGAAGCAGATCATATTCAAGGAAATGAAGAAGGGTGAGCCGGACGAAGTGGACGAGATCCGTGACGAAGAGGACATCCTGCGCGTCTTCGATCGCCACGCGAAAGCGTATTACAACGTGAACCCGCTCTGGATCGACATGGTCAACCAGCTCCGGGCGGCGGCCATCAACGAGCCTCAGGAGTTCGCGGGCGAGCTGGACGAGGTGATTCATCTGAAGATCAGCCTGCTGAAGCGGGGGCTCGAGAAGGGGATTCAACGCGGGTTGTTTCGGGAAATAAACCCCACGCTCATGGCCGTCATGCTCCTCGGATTGCAGGACTATCACGATTATCTTTCCAGGGACACGGATGGAAAATCCCTGGAAGAGAGGTACGACGAGGCGACCGACATCATTCTCTACGGGATCCTCAAGAGACGAACCGAGGATCACTAAGGGTTCGCGCATATTCACATCGTCACTTCACTTGCGGACATTGCGAGGGAGCGACAGCGACCGAAGCAATCTCCTGGCTTCGTCTGCCGTTACCATTGAAGCCGGGGGATTGCTTCGCTAACGCTCGCAATATTCGCCGATGGGGATGATATGTTCTTTCGTAACGAAGCTTGTCAATCGGACCATAGAGGGAGACGGGAATGGATTTTGCGTTGACGCCGGAACAAGAGCAGTTTGCCCGGGAGTTCAACGAGTACCTGGACAAACACCTGACGCCCGAGGTCAGGGCCGAGTCAGAGAGCTTCATGAACATGAACAAGGACACGGACCCCGGTAAGTTCGAGCGGGGTGAGTACGGAGGGCCGAAGTCGAAGGAGTTTATCCGCCGGATGGGAGCCGACGGGTGGCTGGGCGTGGGCTGGCCCAAGGAGTACGGGGGACAGGGCCGTTCGGTGATGGAGCAGCACATCTTCTACGAGGCCATCTGGGCCCGCAGGGCGCCTTTTCCCGTGCTGACCCTGAATGCTGTCGGTCCCACCATCATGAAATTAGGTTCCGAGGAACAGAAGAAAGAGTTCCTGCCAAGAATCCTGAAGGGGGAGCTGGAAATCGCGATTGGTTACACCGAACCGGACGCCGGGACCGACCTCGCCTCCCTCAAGACGGTTGCGGTCAAGGACGGCGATTCGTATGTGATCAACGGAAACAAGGTGTTCACCAGTATCGCGCACATTGCCGACTACTTCTGGGTCGCGGTGCGGACCGACCCGGACCCGAAGAAGAAGCACAAGGGACTGTCCATCCTCCTGATCGACATGGACACACCGGGCATAAACATCGACCCCATCTACACCATGGGCGGACACCGCGTGAACAGTGTCTACTTGAAGAACGTGGTGGTGCCCCGGACCTGTCTCGTGGGAGAGGAGAACAAGGGGTGGGGCCTGATCGTAGGTCAACTCGAGCACGAGCGGTTCTCCCTGTCTCCTTCCTCACCGATGAGGCGGCGGATCGACGAGACCATCGAGTGGGCAAAGGAGACGCACGTCGACGGGGCACCGGTCATTGATCACCCCGGGGTCAGAGAGAAGCTGGCCGAGCTCCTGGCGGATGTGGACATACTCAAGCTCCTCAACTACCAGGTCGTGGACAACATGACCAAGGGCAAGATTTTCTGGGCCGAGTCCTCGGCCGTCAAGGTGTTCGGAAGCGAGCTGAACATCCGGATCAACAACACCCTCCTGGACATCATGGGGCTCTACGGCCAGCTCCGGCAGGGTGACGAGCGGGCGCCCCTGAACGGGCTCGCGGAGAGCCACTTCCGGGACGACCTGTTCTTTGTGTTCGGTGGCGGTGCAAACGAGATCCAGCGAGACATCATTGCCATGGTGGGACTGGGGCTGCCGAAGTCGCGCTAGACGAACCCTGGATGCCAATGGATTCCCGCCGGAGCCTGCCCCCGCAATCTTTAGGCGGGGGCGGGAATGACGACGAGATGCACGAGGAAAGGGAACGTACATGGATTTTTCATTCGATGATGAACAGGAACTGTTCAAGAGGTCCGCACGGAAGTTCTTCGAAACCTACTGCGATAAATCCGTGGTGAGCGAGCTCGAGGCGAGCGAATCCGGCTTCTCCCAGGAGCTGTGGCAGGCAATGGCCGAGCTGGGATGGATGGGGGCGATCATTCCCTCGGAATACGACGGTCTCGAACTGAGCCTTCTCGATCTGGGCGTGCTCTTCGAGGAGATCGGGCGCGCAGCCATGCCGGGCCCCATGCTCTCGTCCACCATGGGAACCCTCGCCGTCCTGGCGGCGGGAACGGACGAGCAGAAGCAGTCCTTCCTGCCGAAGATTGCGGCAGGGGGATGTGTGATGACCGCGGCCATCGAGGAGCCGGCGGTCAACTACGACATGAAGTGTATTTCCGTGCAAGCCTCCTCCGAAGGGGACCGGTATCAGATCAACGGCACCAAACGGTTCGTCCCCTATGCCACGGTCGCGAATCTTTTTCTGGTGGCGGCCCGGACCGGGGGAGCGCCCGGCGAGGAAAAGGGCGTCACGCTCTTTCTCGTGGACCGGCAAGCCCCGGGGTTCCTTTTTTCCCCGATGAAGACCCTTGCCGCGGACAGGCAGTTCCAGGTGGATATTGACGGAGTCACCGTGCCGTCCGGGAACTTGCTGGGCGAGCCGGGCGAGGCCTGCTCCCTGCTCGATGACCTGCAGAAGAAGACCGCGGCCCTCCAGTGCGTGGAGATGGTGGGAGGGGCGCAGAAAGAGCTGGAGATGACCTCGGAGTACATCAAGGTCCGGAACCAGTTCGACCGCCCCATCGGATCCTTCCAGTCCGTTCAGCACCGTGCAGCGGACATGTACACAGATGTGCTGGGTGCGCGGCTTGCGGCCTACCGGGCCCTCTGGTGCCTGAGCCAGGGGATGCCGGCGGACCGGGAGGTCTCGGTGGCCAAGTACTTTACGAACAAGGCCTGCCAACGGGTGGCTTTCAGTGCCCAGCAGCTGCACGGCGGGATCGGTTTCACCCTGGAATACGATCTGCACTTCTACTATCGCAGAGCCAAAGCCTTTGAGCTGAAATTCGGCCCCCAGGCCCTGCAC
>JAQYVQ010000227.1 GCA_030145435.1 Syntrophobacteria bacterium
TGGCCCAGATCGTCCAAACCGATGGAACGGGCCGGCTCCAACCGCGTGCGTCGTGCCCATTCATACAGATCGAAGGGTGCCCCATCGAGAATCTCTACGAGTTGCCGCGGCCGGCTATGCGGATCGAGGAGCCACGTGCTGACGGCGGGCATGCTTCCGAACTGACCCCCTGCAGGACCGGAGGCCCCCAGGGCCAACCTGCATGAAGAGGACACCTTTCTGAGAAGTGACCAGCCTGCCACGGTGAGGGCGTGATCAAGGCCGATGGACCGGGTTTGGAAAGCAAGGGGCGTCTGCAGGCCCAGATCCAGGCTGAGTGACGCCTGGTGCATGGTGTTGTCCGCAGAAACCACGAGTTCTTCCTGACCGGTGCTGAGGCCCAGGTCCGCGCTGCCTCCTTCCGCCAGAAATCTCTTTGCCTGCTCGAGGGCCGGGTCTGAATCCAGGGCAATGCCGAGCCCGGCAATGTGAAAGTGGCCGGGGCTGGGGATTTCGTTGTCCAAGAGTCCTGGCATGCCCCAGAGGTGGATCGGGAGTATCTCAGGATCTTCAAGGAGAGACAGGAAGGAGAGGACCTTCTTGGCACTGAGGTTCTTCTGAATGTAGTGCCGCTGTTGGTGACGCAAGTACGGGAAGGGGAGGGAGAGACCCACGGCTCCCGTCAGCTGGATCAAGGCGCGGGCCAGGCGGCAGAATTCAGCGGGCTGGTTGGCGCGAATCGTCTGCCCCATGTCCCTCAAGTCGATGCTGACACAGGTGGAGGTGTCTACAAACGGGATGAGCCTCAGCGCGTGACGGACGAGACCTGCTGTCAACAGGGTCGTGAAGGGATGATGCACGTGCACATAGCCCATGCGGGCATAGGCAATGCCGATTTCTTCCGGAGAGGGAGATTCCACGAACATTCGGGTGAGAGCCTGTCCGTGCCCGGCGAGCTGACAGTGGGGGTCGATTCCCCCTGCCAGCAGAGGCCGTTCTCCGGCATGGATGATATGTTGAGGGTCGTCGAAGGGCCCGCTTATCCTGCCTCCTGCCACGTACAGGTCGCGTTGCTCGCCTCGCCACTCCTGGGAAGGATCGTAGACGCGAGCCCCTTTGATCAGGATTCTCTCTGATGAAGTCATCTACCGGCCCTCGCTCATGAGATCTGCGAGCACGTCCCGCACGGTTGGATAACCATGATTTCTCCAGACCTCGATGCCGTGCACATCAAAGGGCAGCCCGTCTGCACGGAAGAAGATACCGTCACTCTCCAGGCCCGGCAGGGCCGTGGGGATGACCACCTGGTCCTTCAGGGCGGGTGTCCGCTTGAAGGGGTCGATCACGACCCGAGGCTTTTCGGAGAGGCCCTTGGGCAGCACATTGCCGGGCGAGGCGTCGACTCCGGACGAAATCAGGATCACGCTCCCGACGGTTCCTGCCAGATCCTCCCAGGAGGTATCCTCGGGTTGCGTTCCGGCGGAGGCTTTGGCAAAGGGCCCTCCCCACGGTGTCGCGTTCTTCTCCAGGGAGACCCGGCAGAAGCCTTCGATATTCGGGCCCGCGTCCCAGAGGGGCAGGATGACCATTCGTTTTCGGCCTTCTGTGTTGAGCTTCGCGGACCAACGGAACATAGCGTCCAGGGCTTCATAGGTCACCTTCTCCGGGTCGACGAAGAGGGCGACATAGGAAGATCCCTGAAGGGCTCTCGCGAGGGCGGGCAGGTCGCGATGATCTAAACCGCCCCCTCCTCCAGGATGGGCCAGTGCCTCAATCAGGGCTGAGTCCTGGTCGGTGGATAGCTGAAAAAACTGCTGACAAAGGGGTTCTATCACGGTCTCGTGCGAAGCAACGGCTGCCAGATTGCGGTCGAGATTCCCTCGCTCCGTAAGCCTCCCGCGGGCAAAGAGGGAATAACGGGACAGGTGGCGATGGTGTGTCACCAAGGGGTCGGCTCGCCAGAAGATGACGGACTCCGCACGGTCACGGACCTCATCCAGGAGACCGGTGGCCCAGCCGAACCGTTTTGCCCGCTCATAGAAGCGTCGGATGCCTGGATAGGCCCACGGAAGAGAGATGCCCCGGAACGTTCCCGCCAGTTCGAAGGAGGTGCGGATAGCTGCTTCGTCCGCGTTGTCGGCACCTAAAACGAGAACCGGTGGATGAGCCTGAAGGAGCCGGGCGGCCTGGTTCACGGTGTCGGACAAGAGGGAAGGAGAGGGGGGAGGCACCCGGTCTTCGGCAGATACCGCACACAGTCGTTTCCAGCCCACCTCGCAAAGGTTCAAGGTCCGGGTGACATGGCCTTCCTTCATGTAGTAGGAGATGTCGTCGCACAGGCAACTACAACCCGCGCATAGCATGGAGTGGTACGCGCGGTCGAAGTCGCTGAAGGACTCGGCCTGGGGACTTGGTGCGGAAGGTTCTTGATCTTCTTCCTGGATCGAGGCCTTGATGAACTTGTTGATGCTCATGGTTACACCAATTCCATCGCGTCCGTGGGGCAGTAATCCGCGCACGCCTTGCAGGGAGGCGCAGACGGGATGGCGCGATTGCACAGTTCCGGGTTGAGGAGCCGAACCCGGGCATTGATGATCTGAATGACCGTCACGTCGTTATGGCGAGGGCCCTTTCCCAGAGCCACTTCACGATTGTTCGCCCCGTGTACCGGGCAGACATTTACACAGGCGCCACACCCGGTGCAGAGGTGGTCGTCCACGATCAGGCCTGTGAGTTCGTTCTTCACCCCTTCGCCGAGGATCTCCACGAGGCGTCGTTTTTTGTCCTCGTGTTCGGGCTCGTCCAGCAGAGGGCAGTCCCCGGGCCTCACGTCCCGGGCCAGCAGGTGGCCGGCAAAGGCCATGCAGCTCATCCCGCATTCGCCGCAGTTCGTCTTGGGCAGAAACTCGTAAAGCTCGTATATGGATTTTCGAGGCATAGCGTATCAGTCGAACTCCTCGTCCATCATTTTGTCGGTTGCCTTGTTGGCAATGTAAGTGGCGAAGCCCGCCAGGTTCGGGTTGGCAAAGTAGTGCTTGAAGTCGTCATCCAGTGGCCAGCCGAGCAGGCAGTCCACGTTCTCGCGCTCCGGGTTGACGAGCCACAACTGCAGCAGATGGTCCTTGATCGGGAAATACCAGTCCTCCTTCTCGATCAGGAACTCGATGAGGTAATGTTCCGACACGGGTGGAAGGGCGAGAACATAGTCAATCGTGTTCTTTCGAAAGCACTTCGCGGCAGCCAGTTCACGGAGCCCTTCGAGGGCCTGGTTGATGCCCTCCCGGATGACGAAGATCAACTCATACCGTTTGTTGCCCTCCGTCCTGCAGGCGACGAGGTCCGGCTTCATAAACCCGATCGGTTC
>JAQYVQ010000243.1 GCA_030145435.1 Syntrophobacteria bacterium
TGGCTGGCCCAGGGCTATGACAAGCCACGCGAATACGACCCGGAACCGTTACGAATGAGGCTGGCTTCAGCATTCCTCGAGGTTGACGAGGGTCTCGATCTGGATCCGGTCTGGAGGGCGAGTCGATTCTACCTGGAGGACGAGACTGTGGAGGTCCTTCCCCCCGAGATCATCGACCGAATCTTGACCGGGATGAAGGACGGCTGGGGAAACACAGATCCCTCTTCCTTCGAGGATCAGATCACTGAGCTGATCGCCGCGAGCGGGGCCATGGTTCCGGAGGACGCAAGGACGACCGCTGCCGGGGTGATGAAACGGGCGGAGTCCGCGTTGCGGTTGGAGAGGGCAGCCGCCCTCAGGGCATCCGTGCAACCTCTTCTGTCACCGAAGCTCGCGCAGAACAAGGATTTCCGCAAGCGGTCGGAGGGCGTGCTGTGGAGGTTGTGGGCTCGCCATCCCGTCATCTTCGAGATTCAGGTCGAGACGATCCCAGGGATCGAAAAGGCGATCGTCGCATCCAGGCCGCTGGAACTCGACCAGAGCGGAGCACCCGACTTCTTCCGCCGTATGGACGAGTTGATCTATGTCAGCCAAATCCAAAGCCTGATCCTGGCTTCCCTGATCGTCCTTGTACTGGTGTCCATCACCCAGTGGTCCTTCAAGCGAGGACTGATCTCACTCGTGAGCGTCCTCGTCCCGCTGGGGTCCATTCTGGGGCTCATGAGCTGGATGGGCATCCCCCTCGATTTGGGCACCGTGCTCGTGGGGGCGCTGGTCATCGGCCTGGGCGTGGACGGCTCGATCCACTTCCTGCATTACTACCACCGGCTGAGGCAGGCAGGCCAGGAGGGGAAGGCGGCCCTGCGCGAGACCATGGGCCATGTGGGCAAGGCGATCATCACCGCAAACGCGACCACTTGCTGCGGCTTCCTGGTCCTCACCCTCTCCACCACCGAATTCCTGCGGAACTTCGCCCTCGTGAATTCCATGGCGATCTTGATGATCACCCTCTCCCTTCTGACCTTTCTACCGGCCCTGATCACCCTCTTCCAGGTGGACAACGGCAGGCAGGAGCCGGGCTGATCGGCTGCCTTCACCAACCCACTTTGTCGAAGAACTCCCGGTAGGCCTCTTCCACCTCGTCGTTGGTCATGATCTTGTGCCGTTCATGCCATCGCTTGATGCGGAGAAAACGGAAAGGGCTGTTCTCCTGCTCTTCGATCTGTTTCTTCTGCTTTTCCTTCAGTTCCCGCGTGTCGCCCAGGA
Source organism: Syntrophobacteria bacterium (assembly GCA_030145435.1). Classification (GTDB taxonomy): domain Bacteria; phylum Desulfobacterota; class DSWW01; order DSWW01; family DSWW01; genus S015-6. The sequence continues at coordinate 1,267 of JAQYVQ010000243.1, forward strand.
TCTTGGCCGGAACACCCATGGCGACGCCGTAATCCGGCACATCGTTGACGATCAGAGCGCCGGCGCCGATCAGCGCGTAGTCACCGATTCGCACCCCGCACAGGATGATCGCGTTGCGGCCGATATAGGTGGCTTTGCCGATTCTCACCTTTCCGAACTTGACCGGGCACGCCTCCCCGAAGATGTTGTTCAGGGAGGAATCGTGGAGCACAATGTTCGTGCCTTCGGCGATGTTCGCCTCGTCGTCGATCTCCAGGAGCCTGGCGAATCGCTCATCCACCTTGAGGTGCTGGATCTGAACGTCCTTGCCGATCTTGGCACCCAACGACCTCCACCGGTCCAAGTCCACCTCGGTGTAATACCTGTCGTCCCAGAAATTCGACAAGAAGCGGAACGTCCTCTTGAGCCCGCGCAGAATCCATCGTATCTTTTCCCAGGGTTTGAGCATTTCGGCCCTCGTTGGCAATTGTTTTCCTTCTTGTCCGCCTTGCCCTTCCATCGCTAAAGTTCTCATTTTTCTTTAGCGATTTCAAGGACTCCAAACCAAAGACTCCAAACCAAAGGTTGTCAGCCCATACACAATCGCCGTAGAATGAGAGCCCTCGGTCTTTGGAGGAATCCAGCCGAACGCACACGGGCGAAGGGTCAGCATGACGATAACCGGACGAGATGCATCAGTTTATGCGAGAAGGTCCCTTGCTGTGGGTATCCCCCCCACGGGCGGCTGGAAAGAGACCTTTCTTCAGTATTCGGGGATACCCCGAATCAAGCTCTCCTGCATCCAGGAAGGCGTGGAGAAGGGAATCCGGGTGTTCCTCTGGAACCAGGAAGACCCCTTTTTCGACAGCCCCGATGGTGAAAGAATCGCCGTAATCACCGAGAACGGCTTTTTGAAGAGGCTGCTGAACCTGGAAGGCACGGAGAAGAACAGCTACTCTTTCCGGGTCGCGAGCGGCCCCTTCTCGGAGAGGAGTTTCTACATCCATGTCCCCTGCGAGATCCTGTCGAACCTCTCGAGCGGGCCGGGCACCTGCCGCGACTCAGAAGACCGAGGGATCGAGAATTCCGGGATCAGCCTGCACGAACGGAAGCGCATCCTGTTCGTGTCCGTGCCCTGGAATCTCCTCGATGTCGAGATGGGGGCCCGTTGGGAATTCCGGCTCTTCTACTCCCCGTTCACAGGGAAACACTTCGCAGAAACCGGGCCTGTGGTCGATTTCGGCGCACTCCGCCGCCTGTTCCAGGAGCTGGTTCTCCACGCCTTTCGACACCTCGGCCTCCCACTGGTCAAGCTGCGGCATCCCTTCTTGGAAAAGCCGGCCTTCTCGTTCCGAATCGATGCGGACGGCTTCAGCCGGGAGAGTACGGATTCCGTGTTGAGGATTGCGAAAGGAATCGGAAACGCTCCGTTTTCATGGTTCATCGATGTGCAGGGATGGGGAAAGAACATCCTTCATGTGAAAGATTTGATCGCGTGCCGCCAAGAGGTGGAACTCCACTGCTACCACCACATGACCTACAAGCGGGAGAGCGTGAACCGAGCGAACCTCAAGAGGGGCGTCCGGACGCTGAAGAGGCATGGCATCCACCCAAGAGGCGTGGGCTCCCCCTACGGTTTCTGGTTCCAGGGATACCAGGAAGCGGTCCGGAAGTTCGGATTCGAGTATTCTTCCGAATTCGCGTTCAATTCAGACGATGTCCCCTGTTTTCCCTACAACGACAGCACCTATCCCCTGCAGGTTCCCGTACATGTAGGGTCCATCGGTGTTTTCGAGAAGGTGCCTTTTCCCCGTGAAGACATGTTCACCCACCTGCGGGGCACGATCGACAAGGCGATCCGGGACTGCGGCTGCGCCCTGCTCTGTGATCACCCTCTCGGCCGGATCGAAAAATACGAGGTGGAGTTCATCGACCTGTTCAAGGACCTGCTGAAGAGCGGCTATCGCTGTGTGCCCGTCTCCGAGGTTGCAGAACAGACTCGATCCTTCCTTCTCCAGGACTTCCATCCCGTGGCAGAGGGCCCCACCATCCTTATCGAAGGGCCTTCCGCCGGATCCTGCAGCTTCGAGGTCATCCTGCCGCAGGGAGGGGAGTTCGAGGTAAGGGGTGGAGGCAGTTTCGTCGTACGAGAGGCCCTGGAACTCGTGGGGGACGAGTTTCCGTGCCCGCCCAAGCCCGAATTCGACAGGTTTCTGGTCGAGCACGGGAAGGACCAGAGCCTCACGCATCTGACCCTGATGCAGTGGTATCGAGGCCTCGCAAGATTCCACATCGGTCGCCTTCGCCGGGAAGCGAGGCGGCGCTTCCAGTGAGGGACCAGCAGGGTGTTAAAAAATGCCCGCTGTAGGAGGCTGTTCAAAAAGTTCCAGATGCAAGGCAGGCAAAACTTGTCCCCGCGAAGGCGGGGATCCAGTCCCACAATGAGGCGTACTTCCCGTACGTTGAATGACGAGGGATGAAGCCGAACGCCGCAGATGGGACTTTTTCAACAGCCTCCTAGGCGGTGGGTCAGCAGAGAGGGCGTGGATTGCGCCCCCTGTAGCCCAGCCCCCAAGACCCCCGTCCGGTCCGGACCCCTTCTCCCCTCATGCGTCTGTATCGCGCGAGCATGGCACACTGCCGGCAGAGAAACCCGCCGTCATCCACCCACATGGTTCGATCGGATATGGTATCGCCGCATTCGGCGCAGTTGAACGCACTATAGGCTTTCCTGGCAGCCATTTCTTGACTCCTTTTCGGCTATAACGATTAGAGTCGATAATCAGGCCCAAGGTTCCCGGAATTCGGTCTTGACATCGATCGACGTCCCCGGATATGCTTGAAACTCAACAAGAAGCAAGAGTTGAGGCGCGGCCGACATCAGTAGCCGGACCCGTAAAAGGGGGATAGGCCCCGGGTTCGCGTGAAAGGGGAGGCCGCCGAAGCGAACTTCGGCCTATCGTCGAAGAGAGTTGGGCCTGTGGAGAAGATCCACGGGACTGTCACGGATGGGGTTCCGTGGAGCGCTCTCTTGAAGCTGCACGAGTCTACGAGCAGCGGACGCGAGCGTTCCGCTGCTTTTTTTATTTTCTACAGAAGAGGAGACAATCATGCTCAAAGGATGCTTCACTGCCCTGGTCACGCCCTTCACGAACGATCAGCAGCTCGACCAAGGAGCGCTGGAAAGGCTCATCGAGTTCCAGGTCACGAACGGAATCAGCGGTGTACTCGCGGTCGGCACGACGGGCGAGAGCCCAACTCTCGTGTGGCAAGAACACAACGACGTCACGCGCCTCGTGTGCGAGGGTACGAAGGGGAAATGCAAGGCCATCGCCGGGACGGGCAGCAATTCGACCCGCGAGACCCTCGAAGGCTCGGAGCATGCGGCCAAATTCGGGGCGGATGCGGTGCTGGTGGTAGACCCCTACTACAACGGCCCAAGCTCGTTGGAAATTCGTCGCGAGTACGTGGCGCCCGTAGCCGAGAGATTTCCGGAGATCGATGTGATCCCTTACATCATCCCGGGCCGAACCGGAACCCAGATGCTTCCCGAGGACCTGGCGATCCTGTACAAGCAGTATCCGAATGTCCGCACCGTAAAGGAGGCGACCGGGAGTCTGGAAAACATGGCCCGCACACGCGAGGTATGCGGGGATGACTACACCATCCTCTCCGGAGACGACGACAAGACCTTGGACATGATCACGAGCGATGCCATCCGCGCGAGCGGGGTCATCTCCGTATTGTCCAACATAGCCCCGCGAGCCCTGACGAAGTTCGTCACACTCCTGCTGGAGGGGCAGCGCGAAGAGGCGGAGAAACTGCTCAAGAGCCTGAAGCCCTTGTTCGGCCTGGTGACGGTAAAGACCCAGGAAGAGACCCCTTACGGAGCCGTGACCTGTCGCGCACGTAACCCGCTGGCCGTAAAAACGTTGATGAACATCCTCGGCATGCAGGCCGGGCCCTGTCGACAGCCCCTGGGCAAGATGACGAAGAAGGGCGTGCAGGTTGTCCTGGAGGCAGCCCATACGGTCCAGGCGAACGCCCCGGAGATCCTTGCCCCCGTCGCCGAGTTCTTCAACGTCGATATCGAGGACCGACTGAGCAACGAGGCCAACTGGAAGGATCTCAGCTACGAGGGGTACTGAGCCCTCCTCCCGGGAAGTTTTCTTTCAGGGCCAGGGGATTCTTCGTCCCCTGGCCTTCTTATTTCCCCGAATTGACTTAAGCAGCCTGAAGCGGACAAAAGGTCTTGACACCCTGCTAATAAGTGCTTATCTTAAGTGTCAGAAGATGACGCATCAGGAATAAAGACTCCGCGTTGTGGTTATCCCTGGGTTATCCCTTATGCCCGGGGGATTCCACAGGCACACTGAAATGCTCGGGTCGGTTAGACCGCTGGTCGGTTGACTATTCACCAAAGAGGGGGAAATCATGGCCGCCAAGACGTCCGTGAGGAGGTACATTGGCGTATACTACACCCCATCCAAGATCCGCAGGTGGCGAGAACGACCGGACAGGTGCTACTGGGTAGGGTTCAGGGAGGCCGAAACCGGAAAGCTGCGCTGGGAGCGTTGCGGATGGGCAAGCGAAGGCTGGACCCCAGAGGCGGCGCAGAGGAGGCGGCATGAACTCCTGGAGCAAGACCGGGTCGGAGAATACAAACCAAGGGTTGAAAGAAAACAAGAGCGAATTACCTTTGGGGCATTCATGGAGAGTCGTTACCTGCCGTGGACCCTTGAGAATCAGAAGTGTCCTCGGAAAGACCACGAACGGTATCGCAAATGGTTGGCTCCACGATTTGCGGACAAGCCTATTTCGCTGCTGTCGCCCTTGGACTTGGAGCGGCTTAAGAAAGAGATGGGGCAGGCAGGAATGTCAGCTGCTACAATACGCCACGTATTGTGCATTGTTCGACAAGCTATCAACAAGGCGATCCACTGGGGACTCTGGGAAGGGAGCAACCCCTGCAACAGGATCTCCTTCCCCAAACCTAACAATGCAAGAATGAGGTTCTTGACCCGCGAAGAGGCAGGGGCGCTTCTCAAGGCGCTGCGCGAAGAAGACCCCGATGCCGCCCGCATTGCCACGATTTCCCTATATGGGGGCCTTCGCTTGGGTGAGGTGCTTGCGCTGAAGTGGGCTGACGTAAATGAGAAACAAGGCATAATCTACGTCATGGACACGAAGACGAACGCGCCTCGTCCCACATTCATTGAAGGGCCGATCCGTGAGGTGCTGAGTGAACTAACTCCCGGCAATCCGGACGAGCCACTATTCAAAACCAACAAGGGAGCACCTGACGTCTGGATGTCAAAGTTGTTCAAATCGGTAGTAGATTCGATAGGGTTCAACGATGGGGTCGAAGATCCCCGGCAACGAGTCTATTTTCATACACTTCGTCACACATTCGCCTCATGGGCCGTTATGGCCGGGGTTCCTCTTTATACGGTAGGCCTGGCGCTCGGGCATAAGACCGCTAGCATGACCCAGCGATACGCCCATCTTGCTCCAGAGAGCCAGAAAGCAGCTTTCGAGGCTGTGGCCAGGGCAGCGAAGGAGAAGACAGGGCATGAGGACAAGAACCCCGAAGAGGCGCAAAGCGAGGTGCATGGCTAATGCCGGATTACCTTTCCCTTCATGACCCGGATTACCTTCCCCTTCATGACCTATATGACGGACTCAGGGAAGACCCATTCTACGGTGATGATGCACGCATCCGTGAACTCGTCACGCAGATGAAAGATGAACTCATCCCACCTCAGAGCTCCTTGTGTGTATTCTTTTCGAGCGGGTTGAGGGCAGTTCGCGTCGAAAGTGTTCTACCAGGCCATGTAATCTATAAGCGGGCTATCCACTTAGCGCAAGCGACCCCTACATCTTGTGGTTCACTCGATCATGCGAAGAACCCTGTGAGTGCCTTTTCCTCGACTTTGCGGCCTGAGAGGGCGTTTCG
>JAQYVQ010000182.1 GCA_030145435.1 Syntrophobacteria bacterium
GGCGTGGGGCCGGAACACAGCCACCTCCGGGAGACCGGCCGGGTGAAGTACGTGGGTATCACGGATCGAGAGGCCCTGGACGCCTTTGTCCTCTTGTCGAGGACCGAGGGCATCATCCCTGCCCTGGAATCCGCCCACGCCATCGCCTATTCCCTCAAGCTCGCCAAGAAGATGCGCAAGAAGGACGTGATCGTCGTTAATCTCTCCGGCCGGGGCGACAAGGATCTCGAGCAGGCGCAGGCGGCACTCGGAAAGATCGGGAGGGGGAAAAAGGCATGAGCCGCTACCGAGCGTGTTTCGAGGCCCTCCGTGCCCGCAAAGAAAAGGCCTTCATTCCCTTCTTCGTCATCGGCGACCCCGACTACAAGACCTCCCTCAGAGCCGTCAAGGCCTCGCTCGAGGCGGGTGCGGACATGCTCGAGCTGGGCATCGGGTTCTCCGACCCGATCGCGGACGGCCCTTCGATCCAGGCGGCGGATCTGCGGGCCCTGAAAGCGGGGATGACGGTGAATCGCTGTTTCGAGTTCATCAAAGACATCCGCAAGTTCAGCGACGTTCCGATCGGGCTCCTGGTCTACTACAACCTGCTTCTCCGGAGAGGTGTGAGCCGCTTCTGCCGGCAGGCGGGCAAGGCCGGGGTGGACGGCATCCTGGCAGCGGACGTGCCGATCGAGGAGGCGGGGCCCGTGATCGAAGGCTGCAAGTCCTCCGGGGTCGACCCCATCTTCATGGTGACGCCCACGACTACGGACGAGCGGTTACAGAAGATCCTGGTGCACGCAGACGGGTTTCTCTACCTGGTGGCACTCCTGGGGGTGACCGGGGCGAGGGGAGACCTGCATCCCGAGGCGCTGCAGCTGATCCGAACGGTTCGCTCGCAGACGGACCTCCCCGTGTGCGTGGGCTTTGGGATCTCCCGCCCGGAACATGTCCGTGCCCTGAGCCGGGCCGGTGCGGACGGTGCGATCGTGGGCAGCGCCATCGTAAACGTGATTGCCCGCAACCTCCGGACACGGGGAAAGCTGCCGGAGGCCCTCAGACGCTATGTCCGGACCATGAAGAGCCAAACCCTCCCGGGAAAAAGCTAGCCCGCCCTAGAGCGGTCCTTGTGCCATCTGGCTGAGATGGAGCCCCACCACGCCCAGGACGATGAACACGATCGAGACGATCTTCAGTAGGCTCACCGATTCCTGGAACCATACGATTCCGATGAGCGCAATCATTGCGGTACCGAGACCGGCCCAGATGGCGTAGACAACACCCAGCTCCATCTTCTTCAGGGCCAGAATCATGAAGGAAAAGCTCACCATATACAGGACAAACACCAGGACGGAAGGGATGAGCCTCGTGAAGCCCTCCGACAGCTTCATACAGGTCGTGCCCATTACTTCCAGCACGATGGCCATGGCAAGATAGAACCAGTACATGAGATTTCCTCCCTTATCGAATCGCACGCCTCCGCCGGCTGCGAGGGAGAAGCATAGAGGGCCGGATCGTTTCGTGTCAACAGAGCGGTTGGAGAGGGAATGGTCTCATCACAGGGGCCCGCAATCCGACCG
>JAQYVQ010000511.1 GCA_030145435.1 Syntrophobacteria bacterium
GATGGTCATGCCCGGAGACAATATCAACATGAAGGGCGAGTTGATCACCCCGGTGGCCCTGGAGAAAGAGCTGCGGTTCGCCATCCGTGAGGGCGGCAGGACCGTGGGCGCCGGCGTCGTCATCGAAGTCATCGAAGACTAAAGTAAAGGACGAACAGACAATGCCTGCAGATATCGTCACCCTCGCTTGTGGGGAATGCAAGAGGAGAAACTACTCCACCACGAGGAACAAGAAGAAGACACCCGACAAGCTTTCCATGAAGAAGTATTGCCGTTTCTGTAGGACCCATACGCTTCACAAAGAAACGAAATGAAAGTTCATGAAGGCCAGTAGCTCTAATGGTAGAGCACCGGACTCCAAATCCGGGTGTTGGGGGTTCGAATCCCTCCTGGCCTGCCAACACCGACAGGAAAGCCTCAGCGTCCCGCAAAGGAAAACTGAAATCGACAACGCAAAGCCTCAGCGTCTGAGCAAAGAGAAACGGGTCGAAGATGTTTGAACAGATCAAGCAGTTCTTGAGAGAATTCCGGATCGAGATGAAAAAGGTAAGCTGGCCTACCCGGAAAGAGATCGTGGCCTCTACGGGCGTCGTGCTGGTCGTTGTCCTGATCATCTCCTTCTACCTCGGCGCGGCAGATCTCGTCTTTTCAAAGTTGCTGCGACTCATGTTGAGTTGAAGCCGTCAAGGCTCCCCAACAAACACTTTATCCCTGGAAGAATTCATGTCAAAAGAATGGTACGTGGTGCACACCTACACCGGCTATGAAATGAAGGCCAAGCAAAACCTCGAGGACAGGGTCAAGCAGCTCGGTAAGGAGGATCTTTTTGGGGAGACCCTCGTGCCCACGGAAAACATCGTGGAACTCGTCAAGGGAAAGAAGAAGGAATCCAAACGAAAGTTCTTCCCCGGGTACATCCTCGTCAACATGGAGTTGAACGAAGAGACCTGGTACATCGTAAAGAACACACCCAAGATCACCGGATTCGTCGGTGGCGGCATGACCCCTCCTGCCATTCCCGAGGGCGAGGTCAAACGGATCACCCAGCAGATTGCCGAGGGCTCCCTCAAGCCGAAACCGAAGGCGGATTTCGAAAAGGGAGAGGCCATCAGGATCATCGACGGCCCCTTCACCAACTTCAACGGCATCGTGGAAGACGTCAGGCCTGAAAAGGGAAAGCTGCGGGTTTCGGTCAGCATCTTCGGAAGGTCGACACCCGTGGAATTGGACTTCACACAAGTGGAAAAAAGCTAAAGGACGGTAGATCGCATCATGGCAAAAAAGGTGATCGCATCGGTCAAGTTGTTGGTGCCTGCCGGTCAAGCCAACCCCGCCCCTCCGGTGGGCCCGGCTCTTGGTCAGCACGGCGTAAACATCATGGAGTTCTGCAAGTCCTTCAACTCCAAAACACAGAACCAGGAAGGAATGCTGATTCCTGTCGTACTCACCGTGTACGCAGATCGTTCCTTCTCCTTCATCACGAAGACACCTCCTGCATCGGTTCTCCTCAAGAAGGCGGCCGGTGTTGCAAAGGGGGCGAACACTCCGGGCAAGGAAGAGGTCGGCAAGGTAACGAAGCAGCAGGCCCTCGACATTGCCAAGCAGAAACTCGAGGACCTCAATGCAGTCGATTTGGATAATGCAGTCCGAATCATCGAGGGCACCGCGAGAAGCATGGGCATCCAGATCGTAGAATCCTGAAATCAACTCTTTCGACGAGAGACGGGCGAGAGTCATGGGAAAACGTGGAAAGCAATACAGGCAGGCAAAGGAAACGTACGATTCGACGAAAGCGTATCCTGTTGAGGAGGCCCTGGGCCTCTTGTCGGAGCTGCACTTCGCCAAATTCGACGAATCCGTCGATGTGGCCGTGCGCCTCGGCGTGGATCCGAAGCGAGCGGATCAAATGGTCAGAGGCACCGTGACACTTCCCCACGGAACGGGCAAGACGGTCCGGATCGTCGCCTTTGCCAAAGGGGAAAAAGAGAAAGAGGCCGAAGAGGCGGGCGCGGATGTTGTGGGAGGGGAAGACCTCGTCAACAAGATCAAGAACGAAGGGTGGCTCGAATTCGACAAGGCCGTTGCCACCCCCGACATGATGTCTCAAGTCGGAAAGATCGGAAAAATCCTCGGGCCCCGCGGACTCATGCCCAACCCGAAGGTGGGGACCGTTACGTTCGACTTGAAGAAGGCCATCGAAGAACTCAAGGCCGGAAAAACAGAGTTCCGCGTGGACAAAGTGGGAAACGTGCACGTTGCCATCGGCAAGGTTTCCTTCGGGTCCGAGAAACTGAGAGAGAACTTCCTGGTTTTGCTCGACGCTCTCATCCGGGCGAAACCGGCGGCCAGCAAAGGAACGTACGTGAAGAACGTGGCCGTTTCGACCACCATGAGCCCCGGCGTGAACATCGACCCCGCAAATGTTCGGACGCTCCTCCGATAGTTTCGCCCGGGCCAAAGGCCACTCATATGGGAGAAGGAAATTGAACCGCACAGAAAAAGAACAAACCGTTGCTTCCCTGGCGAGCGGGTTTTCGGACGCCACCTTCGTCAGCCTCGTCGCTTTCAAGGGGCTGAACGTTCTGCAGATTTCCTCGCTGCGCCACGAACTGCGAGCCGCCGGGACCGAATTCCGGGTCGTGAAGAACTCGCTCGCTCGACGAGCCATCAAGGGCACCGACCTCGAACAGCTCGAGGAGCACTTTGTGGGTTCCACGGCCGTCGCCATGACGAGCCAGGACCCGGCCGCTCCCGCAAAGATCCTCGCCAAATTCGCCAAAGACAACCCCAAGCTGGAAGTCCGAATCGGCGTGTTGTCCGGGAAGCCCCTCACCAAGGAGAACATCGAGAGCCTCTCCAAGCTTCCGTCCCGTGAAGTCCTCCTCTCGATGTTGTTGGGAACCCTCAAGGCTCCGACCAGCAGCCTGGTCTACGTTCTGTCCGGGGTGTTGTCCAAGTTTGTCCGTACGCTGCTTGCCATTCAACAGGAAAAGGAAGAGTCAGCGAATACTTGATGAATACCTAGAAGACCCCCAAGGAGGTGCGATCCAATGCCAGAGGTAACAAGAACAGACGTAATGCAGTTCATCGAGAACATGACCGTCCTCGAGCTATCCGAGTTCATCACCGATCTCGAGGAGAAGTTCGGCGTGACCGCCGCCGCCCCAGTGGCCGCGGTGGGCGCACTCCCCGCAGGTGCCGCTGGAGAAGCTGCAGAGGCGGCGGAGGAGCAGACCGAATTCGACGTCGTCCTGACGAGCTTCGGCGCCCAGAAAATCCAGGTGATCAAGGTGGTCAGAGCGATCACCGGGCTCGGCCTCAAAGAGGCAAAGGACCTGGTGGAAGCCGTCCCGAAACCCGTCAAAGAAGGCGTCCCGAAGGAAGAGGCGGAAGCCGTCAAGGGCCAACTGGAAGAGGTCGGCGCAGAAGTGGAGATCAAGTAATATTGGCAGACGAACCAACCGTGCCGTTCCGTTTTCGTATGCGTGCGTCTTCCGTGGCGTAGGGATAGCCCAACCGCTTTGTTTTCTCGTTTCCGTCTCACAAGGAGACATTTATGGATTCGCTCAATCTTCATCGTAGACGATATCGAAGATCGTTCAACAAGATTGAAAAAATCCTCGATTTTCCCAACCTCATCGATATCCAGAAGAGTTCGTACGAGAACTTCCTTCAGAGCCAAGCGACCCCCGAGAAGCGAAAGCCAATCGGCATGGAGGAGGTCTTCCGAAGCGTCTTCCCGATCAAGGACTTCAACGAGACCTGTTCTCTCGAGTACGTGAAGTATGCGCTCGGAAAGCCGAAGTACGACGTGGACGAGTGCACGCAGCGAGGCATGACCTTCGCCATCCCGATCAAGATCGTCGTCCAACTCGTCAAGTGGGACAAGGATCCGGACACGGGCGTCCAGAGCATCCGGGACGTGAAGGAACAGGAGGTCTACTTCGGAGAGATCCCTCTCATGACGGAGAACGGTACCTTCATCATCAATGGTACCGAGAGGGTGATCGTCAGCCAGATGCACCGCTCTCCCGGCGTCTTCTTCGACCACGACAAGGGGAAGACCCACACGGGCAAGATTCTCTTCTCTGCACGCATCATCCCCTACCGGGGCTCCTGGCTCGACTTCGAGTTCGACACGAAAGACATCCTCTACGTCCGTATCGATCGCCGCAGAAAGCTGCCGGCCACGATTCTCTTGAAGGCCCTCGGCTACACCACCGACGAGCTTCTGAAGCACTTCTACAAGACCGAGCAGATCTTCGTCGAGGACGGAAACAAGCTCTCTCAGAAGTTCGACCCCCAGGTGCTCGTGGAAAAGCACGTCACGAAGGACATCCGCGACCCGGCCACCGGAGACGTTCTGCTTCGCAAGGGGAAGAAATTCCTCAGGCCCGCCATCAAGAAACTCCAGAACGCCAAGGTGAAGCGGATCCCAGTAAGAACGGAAGACGTGGTCGGGTGTTACGCGGCAGAGGACATCACGGACATGAAGACGGGGGAGATCCTCGTCGAGTACAACGAACCGATCACGGAGGAGAAATTCGAGGAGATCCTCGCTCGAGGGATCAACTCGTTCTCCATTCTTCACCTCGACGACATCATGATCGGCCCTTCCCTTCAGCAGACACTGTTGATCGACAAGGTCACCACGCAAGAAGAGGCGATCCTGGAGATTTACCGGCGCCTCCGGCCGGGGGACCCGCCCAACCTCGACACGGCCGTCGTGTTCTTCAACAACCTGTTCTTCAACCCGGACCGTTACGACCTCTCTAAAGTCGGACGGCTCAAGCTCAACTACAAACTCGAGCTGGATACGACCCTGGACATCCAAACCCTCCGGAGGGAGGACATCCTGGCGGTGGTTCAATACCTCCTGCAGCTCCGGAACGGCCACGGAAATATCGACGACATCGACCACCTGGGCAACCGCCGGGTGCGTTCGGTCGGGGAGTTGCTCGAGAACCAGTACCGCATCGGCATGGTCCGCATGGAGAAGGCAATCCGGGAGCGCCTGAGCCTCCAGGAAGTGGACACGCTGATGCCCCATGATCTCATCAACGCAAAGCCCGTCTTTGCGGTCGTGAAGGAGTTCTTCGGGTCCAGCCAGCTCTCGCAGTTCATGGACCAGACGAACCCCTTGAGCGAAATCACGCACAAGAGAAGGCTCAGCGCCCTGGGCCCCGGCGGACTCACGCGCGAGCGGGCCGGCTTCGAGGTGCGCGATGTGCACCCGACGCACTACGGCCGCATTTGCCCGGTCGAGACCCCGGAAGGTCCGAACATCGGCCTCATCTCGTCCCTGAGCACCTTTGCCCGCATCAACGAGTACGGATTCATCGAAACACCTTACCGTGTGGTCAAGAGCGCGAAGGTTTCCAAGGACACCCACTATCTGTCCGCCCTCGAGGAGGAGACGCACAAGATCGCCCAGGCCAACGCGCCGCTGGACAAACAGGGCCGCTTCACCCGGGACCTGGTCTCCGCCAGAGTGGGCGGGGAATTCACGATGGTCGAACCCGCCGAAATCGAGTACATGGACGTCTCGCCCACACAGCTCGTCAGCGTTGCGGCCTCCCTGATCCCGTTCCTGGAGCACGACGACGCGAACCGGGCGCTCATGGGGTCCAACATGCAGCGACAGGCCGTGCCCCTCCTGCGCACCGAGGCACCCATTGTGGGCACCGGCATGGAGGAGGTCGTTGCAAAGGACAGCGGCGTCACCGTCATCGCCAAGCGAGACGGCGTCGTGGAAGGCATCGACGCAACACGCATCGTCGTGCGCGTCACGCCCCCGCCCAAGCAGAAGGGCGACCCCGGGGTCGACATCTACAACCTGATCAAGTTCGTTCGTTCGAATCAGAACACCTGCATCCACCAGAAACCGATCGTGAGGGTCGGGGACAAGGTGAAACTGGGGGAGGTCCTCGCGGACGGCCCGGCCACCCAGATGGGCGAACTCTCGCTGGGGCGCAACGTGATCGTCGCCTACATGCCCTGGGGCGGCTACAACTTCGAGGATTCCATCCTGATCAGTGAACGGCTCGTAAAGAAAGACTGCTTCACCTCGATCCATATCGAGGAGTTCGAGGCCATCGCACGGGACACGAAGCTGGGCAAGGAAGAGATCACCCGGGACATCCCGAACGTCGGCGAAGAGGCGTTGAAGGACCTGGACGAGAGCGGCATCGTTCGGATCGGGGCGGAAGTGGGGCCGGGGGACATCCTGATCGGCAAGATCACACCCAAGGGGGAAACACAGCTCAGCCCCGAGGAGAAGCTTCTCCGCGCGATCTTCGGCGAGAAGGCGGGAGACGTGCGGGACACGTCTTTCCGCGTGCCGCCGGGTGTGGAGGGCACCGTAATCAATGCGCGCGTCTTCATCCGCAAGGGCGTGGAAAAGGACTTGCGTACCAAGATGATCGAGGACAAGGAAGTCGCCCGCCTGACGAAGGACATGGAAGACGAGATCAAGATCCTCCGTGAGAGTGCGTACGAAAAGGTCAAGAATCTTCTCGTCGGCAAGAAGACCTCCGGCGTGTTGAACGACAGGTACAAGGACAAGGTCCTGCTCCAGAAGAACAAGCTCATTGGAGAGGAGGACCTGGAGGCGATCCCGCCGAACTACTGGAAGGACATCTCGATCAAGGACGGCGAAGAGGTCGAGAAGGACATCCAGACCATCATGGACAACCTGGAGGAGCAGATCGACCTGATCCAGTTCCTCTTCAACGAGAAGATCAACCGGCTGAAGAAGGGGGATGAACTCCCTCCGGGCGTGATCAAGATGGTCAAAGCGGACATTGCGATCAAGAGGAAGCTCTCCGTGGGCGACAAGATGGCCGGACGTCACGGAAACAAGGGCGTCCTGTCGCGCATCCTGCCGGAAGAGGACATGCCTTACCTGGAGGACGGGACTCCCGTCGACGTCGTGCTCAACCCGCTCGGCGTGCCGTCCCGAATGAACGTCGGCCAGATCCTCGAGGCCCATCTCGGGTGGGCGTCGAAAGGCTTGGGGGTGGTCCTGGGCGAACTGCAGCAAAAGGCCTACGATCTGCCCAATCTTCGGAACTCCTTGATCGAGGCCTTTGGAAGCAACATGAAGAAATGGATCGACGCCCTGTCCGACAAGGAGCTGGTCGATCTGGCGAAGACGTCAGAGCTCGGCATCTTCATGGCATCACCGGTTTTCGACGGCGCCAACGAAGGGGAGATCAAGGACCTCATGGGAATGGCTCAAATGCCCCTGAACGGGCAGGCGACCCTCCATGACGGCAGAACCGGGGACCGCTTCGACCAGCAGGTCACTGTGGGCATCATGTACCTGATGAAACTCCACCACCTCGTGGACGACAAGATTCACGCACGCTCCATCGGGCCCTACTCCCTCGTGACCCAGCAGCCCCTCGGCGGAAAGGCCCAGTTCGGCGGTCAGCGGTTGGGGGAGATGGAAGTGTGGGCCCTGGAGGCGTACGGCGCCGCCTACAGCCTCCAGGAATTCCTGACCGTCAAATCGGACGACGTGGCCGGAAGAACCCGAACGTACGAAGCCATCGTCAAGGGAGAGAACGCCCTGGAACCCGGCCTGCCGGAGTCTTTCAACGTACTCGTGAAGGAGCTGCAGGCCCTGGCCCTGGACGTTGAGTTTTTGGATGTAGAGGAACCCAAGTAGTATTTCCAACTCTTTATGGAGGGGGAATAGCCTTGAGAGACATCTTCAATTTCTTCGAAAAGCCGAAAGATCCGCTCCGGTTCAATGCCATCCGCATCTCGGTGGCCTCTCCGGAGAAGATCCGGGCCTGGTCACACGGCGAGGTGAAGAAGCCTGAAACGATCAACTACCGAACCTTCAAACCGGAGAGAGACGGCCTGTTCTGCGCCAAGATCTTCGGGCCCACCAAAGACTACGAGTGCAATTGCGGCAAGTACAAGAGGATGCGCCACCGCGGAGTGGTGTGCGAAAAATGCGGCGTGGAAGTCATTCAGTCCAAGGTCCGCCGGGAACGGATGGGACACATCAATCTGGCGGCCCCGGTCGCACATATCTGGTTTTTAAAAAGCCTACCGAGTCGCATCGGCGCCCTTCTCGGCATGACCTTGAAGGACCTGGAAAAGGTGCTCTACTTCGAGACCTACATCGTCCTCGACCCGGGGGACAGCGACCTGAAGAAAGGCGAGGTCCTCACCGAGGAGAAGTACCGAAAGGCCCTGGAGAAGCACGGGAACGAACTGCGCGTGGGCATGGGGGCGGAAGCCGTCCACGAGTTGCTTCGGGAAATCAACATCGAGAAGCTCTCCAAAGAACTCCGGATTGAAATGAAGAACTGCACCTCGGAGGCAAAGCGCAAGAAGATACCCAAACGGCTGAAGGTGGTGGAGGCCTTTCTGTATTCGGACAACAAGCCGGAATGGCTCATTCTGAACGTGATCCCGGTCCTCCCGCCCGACCTGCGGCCCTTGGTTCCCCTGGACGGCGGTCGGTTCGCCACCTCCGACCTGAACGATCTCTACCGCAGGGTCATCAATCGAAACAACCGCCTGAAGCGCCTCCTCGAGCTCAACGCGCCGGAGATCATCATCCGCAACGAGAAGCGGATGCTGCAGGAGGCCGTGGACGCTCTGTTTGACAACGGAAGACGAGGAAGAATCATCACAGGTTCGAACCGCCGGCCCCTGAAATCCCTGAGCGACATGCTGAAGGGCAAGGGCGGACGCTTCCGTCAGAACCTGTTGGGCAAGCGCGTGGACTATTCGGGCAGAAGCGTGATCGTGGTCGGTCCGGAACTGAAGCTGCACCAGTGCGGGCTCCCGAAGAAGATGGCCCTGGAGCTGTTCAAGCCCTTTATCTACAACCGGCTGGAGAAGATGGAATACGCGCCCACCATCAAGAGCGCGAAGAAGATGGTGGAAAGAGAGAGGCCCGAGATCTGGGACATCCTGGCAGAGGTCATTCAGCAGCATCCGGTGCTCCTGAACCGGGCCCCTACCCTTCATCGACTCGGCATGCAGGCCTTCGAACCGGTGCTGATCGAGGGCAAGGCGATCCAGCTTCACCCGCTTGTCTGCACCGCATTCAACGCGGACTTCGACGGCGACCAGATGGCCGTCCATATCCCTCTCTCCCTCGAGGCCCAGATCGAAGCGCGCGTTCTGATGATGTCCACGAACAATATCCTGTCCCCCGCCTTTGGAAAGCCGGTGATCGTGCCGACCCAGGACATCGTCCTGGGCCTTTACTACATCACGCGAGAAAAGGCAGGCGTGGATGGGGAGAACAAGGTATTCGCCAATCCGGACGAAGTGCGAATCGCT
>JAQYVQ010000194.1 GCA_030145435.1 Syntrophobacteria bacterium
TTGTGGGCCCTGTAACTCGATTCGGTCGTTGGCTTTTCGCGCAGGTGGAAGACCTGGGCCGCCTCTTTGTGGTCCTGTTTGCGACCCTGTACTGGTTCGTCCGCCCACCCTACCGGATCCGCGAGACCTTCCGGCAGATGCGGCATGTCGGCGTGGGCTCTTTTCTCATCATCTCGCTCACCGGAACCTTCACCGGGATGGTTCTCGCCCTGCAGACCTTCTCCGCCTTCGTGACCTTCAACGCGGAAAGCCTCGTCGGGGCCACGGTCGCCCTGAGCATGACACGCGAACTGGGCCCGGTCCTGAGCGGGCTCATGGTGACCGCGCGTGCAGGGTCGGCCATGGCGGCAAACCTGGGCACCATGCGTGTCACCGAACAGCTCGACGCCCTCCAGACCATGGCGGTGGACCCGATCGAGTATCTCTTCGTGCCGCGCATCACGGCAGCCCTGATCATGGTTCCCGTGCTGACCGTCTACTTCAACTTTCTCGGAATCCTGGGAGGCTATTTCGTGGGGGTGAACTATCTCGGCATCCCTCCGGGCCCCTTCATCAACTCGATCGTAGACCTCACCGACTACGACGACCTGACAACCGGATTGATAAAATCGTGCTTTTTCGGTTTAATACTTTCTTTTATCAGTTGCTATAAGGGCTATACTGCGGGAGAGGGGGCGGAAGGCGTCGGGCAGGCCACGATGCAAGCGGTCGTGCTCTCCGCCGTCCTTATCCTGGTGAGCGATTACTTCCTGACAGATTGGCTCTTTTGACAAACAGGATGCCCAACGGACCCCGGCCATGTCTTTGGACCCGACCGGGTAACCCGGGCAGGGGGATGCCTTTAGATCCCTGCCATGCCGTTTGGGTCTGACCCGTAGGCCGGGAAGGGGTACGCCTTGATTCAGGTCCTCGACATCCACAAGCAGTTCGGGAAACAGAAGGTTCTCGACGGCGTTTCCCTTAACGTGACGCGGGGCGAGATCCTGGTGATCATCGGCGGTAGCGGCACGGGAAAAACCGTTCTGCTCAAGCACCTGATCGGCCTCCTGCGGCCCGACAAAGGTCACATCTTCGTGGAAGGCGTGGACGTCTGCCATCTTCGGAGCTGGGAACTGAAGGAGACGAGGAAGAAGTTCGGCATGCTCTTTCAGGGCGCCGCCCTGTTCGATTCCCTGACCGTCGCGGAAAACGTGGCGTTCCCGATGCGGGAACACACCCGGCTCAAAGACAAAGAGATCATGGCCCGGGTTGAGAACCGGTTGGCCGAAGTGGGGCTCCACGGCATCGAGGACAAACATCCCTCCGAATTGAGCGGCGGCATGCGAAAACGGGTCGGCCTGGCCCGGGCGCTCGCCCTGGAGCCGGAGATCGTCCTGTTCGACGAACCGACCACCGGCCTGGACCCGATCATGAGCGACGTGATCAACGATCTCATACTGAACACCCAGCGAAAGCTCGGGATCACCTTCTTCATCATCAGCCACGACGTGAAGGGCGCCATGAAGATGGCCCACCGGGTCGCCATGCTGTACGAGGGAAGAATCGTGGAGGAAGGAACCCCGGAGGAGATCCAATCGAGCGGGAATCCGATCGTGCAGCAGTTCCTTTCCGGAAGCTCGGAGGGCCCGATCCAAGCCGTCTGACCCTGGAAAAGGGGTCGAAGAACACCGGCAGGTAGCCGTTTTGTTGACAGCCTTTAGACTGTAGAGGGGATAAGAGCGTTGCGTAGGTACACCACCGAATTCTGGGTCGGCTTGTTCACCCTGATATCACTCCTGATCGCCCTTTACATGGTCTTTCGGACAGGTGATCTCCGCCTCGAGCGCCAGCCCGGCTACAATGTCCTCGTGGACTTCCCTGACGTGGCAGGCCTGGACGTGGGGGACACGGTTCGGGTTGCAGGCGTCGAGGTGGGCAAGGTGGAGTCGATCAGCCTAAAAGAGAACCTTGGACAGGTCACCCTCTCGATCAATCATCGGGTTCCCCTGTACGAGGACGCAACGGCCCAGGTAGAGACCTACGGCCTTCTGGGAGATCGTTACATCAGCATAGACCCGGGGCACTCGAAACTGCCAAGGGTGGACCCGGGTGGAGAAATCCATTCGGCCGTCTCGCCGGAGGAGCTCGACGCCCTTTTCGCCAAGCTGAGCGAGGTGGCCGACGACATAAAGGCCGTCACGACGACCCTGCGGAACGTGCTCGGCGGGGAAGAGGGCGAGCTGGCTCTTCGCGAGATCCTGGAGAACTCGAGGGACCTGAGCAAGGAGCTGGTCCAGACGGTTCGACAGAACCAGGAGGATTTCCGGCAGATCACGAAACAGCTTGCCCTGTTGACCCGAGAAATGCAGGGGATGGTGGCTGAGAACCGTGAGGCGGTCCGCCGAACGCTCGCCACCGTGCCGGAGACGGCCGAGAACGTGCGGAAGATCACCACGGATGCACGCCGGTTGTTCGACGATCACTACGAGGACATCTCCGAGACCCTCAGCAACCTTCGGGTGGCATCCCTGCAGCTCGAGGCGTCCCTGAAGGCCATGGAACAGATAGCCGGCCAGATCCGGGAGGGGGAAGGCACACTGGGCAAACTCGTCCAGGACGATGCCCTGTACGTGGAGGCCAAGAGCACGTTGAGAGAAATGAGGAATCTGATCGAAGACTTGCGAGAACAGGCCCCGATCTCCGCGTTCATCGCCGTGGGTGGGGCAGCCCTGTTCTAGTTTGGGCTCGGGTTTCCGATTGCAGCCATGAGGAGAGAAGATGAAGGTTTTTTTGATAGGAGGCGGGGGCCGAGAGCACACCCTTGCCTGGAAGATCAAGCAGAGCCCCAAGGTTGAGCAAGTCTTCTGCGCACCGGGCAACGCCGGCATCGAACAGATCGCCCAATGCGTCAAGATCTCTTCGGACGACATCGACGAACTTGCCGCGTTTGCCAAGAAAGAACAGATCGACTTGACCGTCGTAGGCCCCGAACTCCCCTTGACCCTCGGCATCGTCGACATGTTCCAGGACGAGGGCCTGCGTGTCTTTGGACCGGGCAAGGATGCGGCCATGCTGGAGGGAAGCAAGGCCTTTACCAAGGAGCTCATGAAACAACAGGGAATCCCCTCCGCCTTCTTTTCAACCTTTACGGACGCGCAAGATGCGAGCCGCTACATCCAGGAGGTGGGTGCACCGATCGTGGTGAAGGCGGACGGCCTGTGTGGGGGCAAGGGGGTCATCGTCTGTCAGACCTTGGAAGAGGCCCTGGACGCGGTGAATCTGATCATGATCAACGAGTCTTTCGGTGATGCGGGCCGCAAGATCGTCGTGGAGGAATGCCTTCAGGGGGAGGAGGCTTCCGTCCTGGTGTTCACGGACGGTAAACACGTCCTGCCCATGCCCTCCTCCCAGGACCACAAGGCGGTCTTCGACGGGGACAAAGGACCGAACACGGGAGGGATGGGCGCCTATTCGCCGGCCCCTGTCGTGACCCCGGCACTGGAAGAGCAGATCCTCGAAGAGATCATGAAGCCCACCATTCGAGCGATGGAAGAGCAGGGACATCCCTATCGAGGCGTGCTCTATGCGGGCCTGATGATCGAGGACGGCAAGGCCAAGGTCCTGGAATTCAACTGCCGCTTCGGCGACCCGGAGGCACAGCCTCTGTTGATGCGTCTTAAGAGCGATATCGTGCCGGTCCTCGAGGCGATCGCGGACGGAGACCTCTCGGGAATCGAGCTGGAATGGGACCCGCGCGCCACGGTCTGTGTCGTAATGGCCGCCAAGGGATACCCGAAGAGCTACAAGAAGGGAATGGAGATTTCCGGTCTCGAAAAGGCCGGGGAGATGAAGGACACGGTCGTCTTCCATGCGGGAACGGAGAATTCCGGAGGAAAGATCTTGACCGACGGGGGTCGCGTTCTCGGCGTTACGAGCGCAGGCGATACGATTGCCGAGGCGATCGACCTTGCCTACAGCGCTGTCGAACAGATTCACTGGGAGGGCGTTCATTACCGTAAGGACATCGGCATGAAGGCCCTCGAGCATCGTCACAAGACGGGCGATTGAACCCACACGGACGCTCCATCCCCAGGAACATTGCGAAGAAGAGGAAAAGCGATGGCAAAGGATAAGCCCCTCGTAGGCATCCTGATGGGAAGCGACTCGGACAGGGCCGTCATGGAGGAAACGGGCCGCATCCTTGATCAACTCGGCATACCGTGGGAGCTCAGGATTTCCTCTGCCCACAGGAGCCTGGACAAGACCCTGGCTTATGTCAGGGGGGCGGACAAGCGGGGCATCGAGGTCATGATTGCGGGCGCTGGCTGGGCGGCCCACCTGGCCGGAGTGGTCGCCTCTGCAACCCCACTTCCCGTTATTGGCGTGCCCATCGATTCCTCCGCCCTCCAAGGGTTGGACGCCCTGCTCTCAACGGTACAGATGCCTCCGGGTGTGCCGGTTGCCACAATGTCCATCGGCAAGGGTGGCGCGCGCAACGCGGGGGTGCTGGCCGCACAGATTCTTGCCCTGAAATACCCTCAAATCCGCAGGAAGGTCCTTCTCTTCAAGAAGAAACTGGCCCAAGAAATCGAGCGCAAGGACCAGGCTCTGCAGAGGGATCTGCAGGCATTGCAGAAGGACTTGAACAAGTAGCCC
>JAQYVQ010000547.1 GCA_030145435.1 Syntrophobacteria bacterium
CGACAGATAGTTGGCCACCCTGTTTGCCACGTAGGCAGTGGAGATCGATGTGCCCGCATAGGTTCCCGGATCTCCCTTGTAGCCAACCGGCAGGGTCGCAAACCCGGGGGCAGCGAGCGTCACGAAGTCCCCGTAATTCGACTTCTCCCACCGCTCGCCGTCCGGGCCCAATGCGCCCACCCCGATGACGGACGAATAGGCGGCCGGGTAGATCGCCTTGCCCGTCGGTTCGTTGCCTGCCGATGCCAGGATGATCATATCCTTTGATTCCGCATAGCGAAAGGCTTCGCCCAGGAAGGCGCTGTCTGTTTCGGCTCCCCAGCTCAGGCTCATAACTCGCGCCCCATTCGCCAGCGCAAAATCGATGCTCCTCATGACCGCATGATTGGTCGTGTAGCCATTCTCATCGAAGGCCTTGATCGGAATGATCGGGTTGTCGAAATCGCCTTCAACGCTTACACCGTGTGGCTTGACAACTCCTGAAGCGACGAGGGCCATCTGCGTCCCGTGGCCGAGAGGGTCGGAAATCGGTTCGGCCGTCTCGAAGGCGTCGAGGGAGGCAAGCACATGGTCGTCCAGGCCCGCATCCGGCGAGAGGCCGCTGTCGAGGATCGCGATAGGCACGGTGCCTGCGCCGGACGACTCCCCGCGGCGGTGCAGGGGCGCTGCCCCCTGTTCAGACGTGTAAGGCGGGGCGATCGGGTAGGCAAAGTTCGGCTCAGCCTTTGCGAGTCCCGGGTGCCTCGAGATCTGTTCTGCCAGGGCGGGGACATCCGTGCCATCAGGCACGCGAACCTTGTACAATGCGAGGGGGGGATAGCTGTCCACGACCGTTGCGCCCCACTGTTTCAGAAGCGCCATGAATGCCTCGGGGGTCATGCCCGGCTCGAGCCGGAGAAGAATCTCGTTGGCAACGTAGAGGGCACCGCTCCTCGGGTCTTTCACGATCGACAGGTTGGACCGTTCGACGAGGGGCTTCATCAGCCTCTTCTTGCCGGGCCTGAACACCTGGATCTCGGCCAGCCTTTGGATGGACCCAAGCGGCCCTTCGACCGATTTCCACAGGAGAGCGTGGTTCGTGGATTTCAGGATCGAGGCCAGGCCCTTCTGCAGGTCCCGGTCGTCGAACGAGGCGGACACGACCGGGTTGATCTCGGCGTCGATTCGCACCTTGACGCCCAGATCCGCGATCCTGGCCAGGATTGCTTGAAGGTGGACCTGATCCGCGTGGACGGATAGTCTGTCTCCCTCCATGCTCACTTCAAGGGCAGCCGTTTCCCAGGCCCATAGGAAGAAAGCCGGAAGGGTGCAGCAAAGCAGGCAGATTTTTTTCATAGATCTTTCATTGTATGCATCATTGCCCGGAGATCAAGGTGGGTCGAGCCCGCCCGGCTTCCCTTGACACATTGTCACTGATTCCCCTATGCTTCTTAGATCCCTATGCTTCTCGCAGATTCCTTGAACTTTTAGCGGGCGAGCCGAACATGACGAATTCCCTGGTTGAACTGCAAGATGTCCCTGTCGAGATCATATGCCTGTCCGTCAGCCCCCCGGTGATCCGAAACGGCCGCGTCACGTGCGAAGGGGAAGGGCCCTGCGAGGTGGTCCTGGCAGAGCCCGAACCGAGGCTGGAGCCCGGGATGCGGGTCGTCCTGGACGGTGGGCCTGATCGTGATCTACGCATCAAGGGGCTGGTTACGGCAATAGAAGGTCTTCGCCTTCGGGTCGAGACAGAGCGTGTGGTGCCATCCGACAAGCGTTCCTTTCCCCGGATGTACGGCGGGATCCACGTCCGATATCGTGTTCTGGGGGCCGGAGAGGGCGAAAAGGAGGCCTCTGCCTGGTTCGCCGGAGGGGACGCAGCCGGAGAAGGAGGGGCGTGGAGAGAGCCGGACCCGTTTATGGATTTCAGCGGTACCGGCTTGCGGTTCGAGGATCAGCTTCACTGCAAGACGGAAGATCGGATGCTCATTGAACTGAAACTTCCTTCCTCAGAAGACCTGTGGCGTGCAACCGCACGGGTCGTCCGGGTGGACCCGATTCGGCGGGATGACTTGGAGGGGCAGAAGGAGGACGGGGGGGAGGTGGCCCCGAGCCACCAGATCGCCGTCGAGTTCATGGAGCTTCCGACCGAGGCGACCGAGGCCCTTACCGCATTCGCCATGCGGATTCAGGACGCTCTGCTCAAGACGGAAGGGTCGGGCGACTAGGCCCGGCGGCCTGGACGGAATGTCTGGGTCAGCCGTCATCGTTCATCTGTTCCACCAACTTCTCGAGCACTTCGTCCGCTTTCTCTATAGGCGTCTGACAGGTTCCCACCTTCTTGTGACCGCCTCCGCCGTATTTCAACATCAGGCTCCCCACATCCGTGTTGCTCGTTCGGTTGATGATGCTGTGGCCGCAGGTGAAGACGACGTTCTTCTTCTCCCTGCCCCAGATGACCTGTATGCTGATGTTGCAGTCCGGGTACATCGTGTAGAGGACGAACCGGTTGCCGGAAAAGATCTCCGGCTCGTTCCGCACGTCGAGAACAAAGACATTTCCCCGTGCGGTACCGTTCTTCTGGATCATGTCCCGGAAGAGCGTGTCCTGCTCGAAATATCTCGTCACCCGCTCCCGGACGTCGGGCTGCTCCAGGATGGCCTCTGCGTGCATGTTTCCGCACCACTCGATCATCTGCTCCATGAGCTCGTAGTTGCTGATGCGGTAATCCCGGTAGCGGCCAAAGCCGGTCCGAGGATCCATGATGAAGCTCAGGAGGACCCAGCCCTCAGGGTTTTCGATCTCCTCGGCGGTCAGATCGCCGCTGTCACACTTGTCTACGTAGCGAAGCATTTCATTGAAATGATCCGGAAAGCTGCCCTCACCGCCATAGTATTCCCAGATCACCCTGGCACAACTCGGGGACAGCTTGGAGGCACCCTCAAAGGGGAAGTGGAAGTTGAGCCGTTCCATTTCGCTCGAGTGATGATCGAACCACAGTCCGCAGCCGGGGGCGAAAGGGACATTCACCAGGATGTCATCCTTCGTGACCTGAACCGCACCGTCCTGCACATCCTTGGGATGTACGAAACTCCACTCGTCCAAGATGCCGACTTCTTTCAGCAGGACTGCGGAAACCAAGCCGTCGAAATCCGACCTCGTAAGCAGTCTCATGTCCTCTTTCCCTCCCGTGTGCATTGATTTTGGCCTGTACAGGGAAGTCGTCCATCCGGGGGGAAGACTTTAATGGTTCCGGAGGAAGGATAATTATGTTTTTTGTATCAGAACGGGTTCGATCATCCTGCTCGAGGACGAAATAGCGCAGACAGGAATAGCTAGGTTGCCTTCGGCAGGGGAACCTGGACCTGAACCGCCTGTTGCTCCGTGTAATAGCCGTGCTTGTAGACCGACTTGGTCATCGCCTTGAGGTTCTCAGGCTTTGCGTTGTAAGGGATTTCGCACCCGCCGGCCAGGATGAAGCCTCCCCCCTTGCCCACCTCCTCGATCAGCCTGTGGCAGGTCTCATCCACTTCGTCCGGGCTTCCCAGGGCCAGCTTCTCCGCGGAGACATCCCCAAACAGGCACATGTGATCTCCGATTGCCTCCTTGGCCTTGTAGATGTCCGTGAGGCCGTCCAACTGCAGGATGATCTTCTTGGCAGGCAGGCGGCGGAGCACCTTGAAGTTCTTGAGCCAGTCGCCGTCGCAGTGAAGGATGGGCGTCATCCCTGCATCGATGATCCGGCAAACGATCTCCTCGAGGCTCGGGAAGACAAGTTCTTCGAATTGGCGGGGAGAGATGAAGCTGTTCGAGGTCCGGTGGCAGTAACACTGCACCCTGGGGGTTCCCATCAGACGGGCCACCCAGATCATGAACTCGGCGAAGCTCGGGGCCAGTCGCAGGGCCGCACGCCGGATCTTGTCCGGCCGCTGAAACAGGTCCAGCGAGAAGGGCACGATGGTGCGGGCCATGGAGAACAGATCAAAGGGCATCTCGGCCTGCATGCCGATCTGCATGACGAGCCCCTTTTCCCTGCACCAGTTCATGTCGTTCTTCCAGAAGCGCTTCTGTCTTATGAAATCTCTGGCCAGCGTGGGCCAGAGCCTGGCCGGGTGTACGCCCTCTGCGTCTTTGCAGAACCGGGGGAGCATGCGCATCCGGAACCGGAGATCGTTGAACGTGGTGCCCTGCTCGAGGATTGCGTCGTAGTCCTCGGGCTTCATGTATTCGATCTCGTCCACCTGGGCCATCACGTTGTCGGGCAGTTCGATTCCCGGATACAAATACCTCATCATCATGGCGTAGCTGTAGAGCAGCCTCGAGATCGGGTTGATGTTGTAGTACATGTCCCAGGGGCCCAGGTCCTCGTAGACCTTACGACTCACCTGACGGTAGACCTCGGGCTTGGACATGTACTCGCTCATGCTGTGCTCGGTGTGGAAGGGGTTGTAGTAGTAGAGCATCATCGAAAGAGGGACCCGGTCGGGTTGCTCGAGTCGTACGACCGCCTCGAGGCGCTCCTCCGCTGTCATCGTGTCCTTCGGGTAGATCTTCTTGCCTGGCTGCCCGATCATCCTCGTGTTATTCTCCTGTTCCGGTGAAGGTGCGGACGATCTTCAATCCCTCGTAGGCGTCCCGTGTCTGGGCGTCTGCTCCGATCCTGTCGGCCATCTCACGGGTGGTCACGCCGCCGCCGATGATCACGCGAACCATCTGCCGAAGCCCCTTTTCGTCCAGAAGCCGAAGGACTTCCCCCATGGGCTCAAAGGCGGCCGTGATCAGGGCGGACATCCCCAGGATGGTCGCGCCCGTGGCTTCCACCTTGTCCACGAAGCTTGCGGCAGGCACGTCGACTCCCAGGTCATGGACCGTGAATCCGCTTGCCTCGGCCAACACCTTGAAGATGTCCTTGCCAAGGTGGTGAATGTCCCCTTGCGGCGTCCCCAGCACGAGGGTTCCTGTGGAAGTGGAGTCGCCCGTCTTCAGAAGCGGCTTGATTCGTTCGCTCACGTCCTTGAACATCTCCCCGGCCACGACCAGCTCGGGCAGGTAGTATTCGCCGGTGTCGAACTTCCCTCCGACCTCCTCCATGCACTCCTGGCAGCAGGCCAGAAACGCCTTTGGGGCCGTCCCCCTGTCGAGGCAGGCCTTCACCTCCGGCCCTACGGCGTCGATCTGAAACGACAGAAACAGCTCCCGGAACTTCTTCAGGTCTTCCATGCTGTCCTTCCCCTCGGATAAGCCCTTCTCACTCGAGACGGTGTCCCAGAACGCTTGCTCTGCAGAGGCTGTTGAGAAATGGTCAGCTGCAAGGCGCGCGAAACATGTCCCCGCGAAGGCGGGGATCCAGATCGATAATGAGGCGTACACCGTACGCCGCAGTGACGAAGGATGAGTGCAACGCCGCAGATGGCCGTTTATCGACAGCCTCACTTGCGCTGATCGAATCTCCTGCCGAACAAGAGGCTTGCCATCGTGACCCTGAGCATCTGGACGGTCCCCCCGGCGACGCACCAGGCCCTTGCGTCCCGGAGCATCCTCTCCACCGGAAACTCCTTGCTGTAGCCGTAGCCGCCGAAGACCTGCATGGCCGCGTTCGTTACTTCGATCACCATTTCGTTGGCAAAGCACTTGGCCACGGCCGCATCATAGATCGAGGGAAAGCCACGGCCCGCTCCCATCACGGCCCGATAGACCAGGAGGCGTGCCGCCTCCAGCTTCATGGCCATGTCGACGATCGGGAACTGAACCCCCTGGAACTCGCAGATCGGCCTCCCGAAGGCGCTGCGTTCCTGCGCGTAGGCCTTGGCCGCCTCGAGGGCGCCGCCGGCCACGCCAAGGCACATGGCAGCGTTTCCACAACGCTCGATGTCAAAAGTGAGCATCATGTCCGGGAACCCCCCCTCCGGGATCACCACGTTCTTC
>JAQYVQ010000203.1 GCA_030145435.1 Syntrophobacteria bacterium
CAGAACAAGGGCCGCCGAACCTTGCTGAAGTTCTGCTCGTAGGAGGTTCCTCTGTCGTAGGTCCGGAAGTCTCCGCTCTTCATCCAATCCAGGAACTGCGAGATCTCTCCCCTCGAAACATCCGCCGCCAGGTAACAGAGGGCCCTCTCTACGGGCTCAATTTCCACATTGTTCCGATTCATGAAGAGCGCTTCTCCGGGGAGCCGAATCCGTGCGAGCAGGGGCGCCAGACCCGCCGCGAGAAACGACAAGTGGATGCGGGGAAAGACCCGCAGCACGTTGAACAGAACAGGGGAAAGAGAAGCCCTGCCCATGTGCGCGTAACTTCCCGGTGACGCGATCGCCACGCCCGACGCGATCGATTCCGCCTCTTCTCCCTGCAGAAACGCGTAAAGAACGAGGCCGCCCATGCTGTGCCCGATCCAGTGAACCTGGGAGGCCCCTGTCTCGCCCAGAACGTGACGAATGGCAGCCCCCGCATCCTCCCGGACATAGTCATCGAAGACATGACTGTTTCCCGAGCACCTCTCTCCCCTTGCGCACCGCCCGCTGTTGCCCCTACCGCGAAGATCGATCGACCAGACATCGAAACCTTCCTGCTGAAGGTACCGGGCCAGCGACACCTCGGGGCCCAGGTCAAAATTGAACCGGTTGGCGCCCAGCCCATGGCAGAGCAAGACCGGGGTTTCGTACCGCTGCGACGCAGCCGGATAACGATAGAGAGCGATTCTCCAGTCATCCCGGGTTCTGACGAGGTGGATCGCCTCGTACCCCGGCTCAAAAGCAAACCTTCTTCTCCAGAAGCCGCCCAACCAGACGTAGACCCCGAACAGCGCCACCAACAGCAGAATCAGCTTCAAGATCATCCGCCCCTTCTTTCCCCGTCCGTATACTTCTTTGAAACCCCCTACTTCTTCGACACCCTCTACTTCTTCCAGAACTGCGGAAGGAACAGAATCAGCAGGGTAAAGATCTCCAGCCGTCCCAGAATCATGCACAGGATCAGAATCCACTTGCCTGTCGGTACGATGGGCAGGTACGTCTTCACCGGGCCGACAACGCCCAGTCCAGGGCCCACGTTCCCGATACACGCCGCCACCGACGCCAGGGCGCTCTTGAAATCGAGCCCGAGCCAGGACATCAACAGGGAGGCCACCACGAAGATGCCCAGATAGACCAGCGAGAAACTGAGCACACTCTCCATCACCTCCGGCGGCACGGTCTTCTTGCCGAGCTTGATCGTGGAGACGGCATGCGGATGGATCAGGCAATACATTTCCTTGTAGGCCTGTTTCAGCAGAAGCAGGATGCGTATGCACTTCATGCTCCCCCCCGTGGAACCTGCGCACCCTCCGAAGAACATCAGGGCAAACAGGATGTACTGCACAACCAGGGGCCACTGCTCGTAGTTGGCCGTAATGTACCCGGTCGTGGTCAGAATGGAGGTTACCTGGAAGACCGCATACCGAAACGAGGCCGTTCCTGTGTCATAGGATCCCCCCCAAAGGAGCAGGGCCACAGCACCGGTGATGAAGAGAGTGGAGAACAGGTAGAACCGAAACTCCGTGTCCTGCAGGTACCGACGGGGGTGGCCCTGGAGGAATTGATAATGGAGGGCGAAGTTCGCCCCTGCGGCAAACATGAAGAAGGTAATCACTCCCTCGATGTAGGCGCTTCCGTAGTGGCTGATGCTCGCATTGTGCGTCGAGAAACCTCCCGTCGCCATCGTCCCGAAGGTATGACAGACCGAATCGAACAGACTCATGCCGCCGATCAAGAGGAAGCCCACCTCCAGCAGGGAGATCAGCACGTACACCATCCAGAGGGTCTTGGCCGTCTCGCGGATGCGCGGCTTCAAGCGATCCGGCACGGGTCCCGGGACTTCCGCCCGGTAGAGCTGCATTCCCCCCACCCCGAGCATGGGCAGGATAGCCATTGAAAGCAGGATGATCCCCATGCCCCCCAGCCAATGCGTGAGGCTTCTCCAGAAGAGAATTCCCTTCGGAAGAATCTCGAGGTCTTGGATCACCGTAGCACCCGTGGTCGTGAATCCGCTCGTCGACTCGAAGCAGGCATTCACCAGGTTCGAGAAGGTCCCTGCGAAGAGGTAGGGGAGCGCCCCGAGAAGACAGACCGCCATCCACCCCAGCCCCACGATGGCAAACCCCTCCCGGTGACCAATTTCCTTTCGCTCCGACCGAAACAGCGCGAGCCCCCCCAGGCCGATCCCGCCGCAGATCAGGGCGGAGAGCAGAAAGGCCTTCATCTCCGCCTCTCCATAGGCGAGAGAGATCCCGGCCGGCACCAGGAGGGCGCCTGACAGGCAGAGGCTCAAGAAACTGAGCACGTAGAATACGAAACGAAAATTCATTTTCTAGAAATATTCCAGACTCACTTTTACGGCCTTTTCCATCTTCGGGATGGCATCCGGGCGGGCAAACAGGATCACACGATCTCCAGCCTGGATGACCGTGTCTCCGTGGGGAATGATCACCTCTTCTCCTCGAACGATGGATCCCACCAGGGCCCCCTTCGGCATGGAGAGCTTCCGCAGGGGCTTTCCGACAATCTCGGAGGTTTCCATGGCGATGAACTCGATCGCCTCCACCAAATCTTCCCGCAACGTACTCACGGACAGGACCTTGCCCTGCCGGATGAACTGGAGGATCGTACTGACCGCAGACAGCATGGGGCTCAAGACAACGTCAACACCGATCGTGGATGCCAGGGGAATGTACTCGGTGGTGTCCACCAGCGAAACGACGCGTTTCGCCCCGAGTCGTTTGGCGAGCAGTGCAGTCAGCACGTTCTCTTCCTCGTCCTCGGCGGCAGAGATGAACATGTCCACATCCCGGACCCCTTCTTCGGCGAGAAGCCTCTGGTCCGTTCCCTCGCCGTGCAAGACCACCACTTTGTCCAGGGCCTCGGCCAGTTGTTCACAGCGATGCCGATTTCCCTCGATGATCTTCGTCCCGATTCCCCTCGACGACAACCGCCGGGCGACACATTCGCCCATCCGTCCCCCCCCGGAGACGAGCACCCGCTTCGTGTGTTCGTCCTGCTTTCCGAATCGCTTCAACACCTTCCGGGCAGATCCGGGCAGTGTCACGATAAACAGCGTGTCCTCGTGCTTGATCCGTGTGTCCCCCCGGGGAACGATGACGTTTTCCTTCCGGTAGATGGCCGCCACAAGGATCTTCTCCCCCTCGTCCGAGGACATCTCCATCAGTCGCTTCCCTGCCATGGGATTGCCGCGGTCCACCTTGATGCCGATCAACTTGACACGTCCGTCGGCAAACTCCAGCACATCGGAGGTGCCCGGCGTGTCGGCCAGCAGACTCAGGGTCTTGGCGACCTCCTCTTCGGGGCTGATGACGAGATCGATATGCAGGACGCTCTTGTCGATCAGGCCGGACCCGCCTCGGTACTCCGGGTCGCGCACCCGTGCGACCCGGATGATGTTCTTGGACATGGTCTGGGCGATGAGGCAGGCGACGATGTTCGTCTCGTCACTGTCCGTGACCGCGATTATGATCTCCGCCGACTCGAGGCCGGCCTGTCGGAGAACGGAAGGACTGCTCCCCTTCCCCTGAATGACCTGTACATCGAGGACCTGCTGCACCCGGCGAACGCGCTCCTCGTTGATCTCCACGAGAACCACGTCCTTGTTCTCCGAAGAGAGCTTCTTGGCGATGTGAAACCCGACCTCTCCGGCACCTACGATGATGATCTTCAAATCGCTCCCTCCATACGGGAGGCTGTTGAATAGCTGTCAGCCCTTAGGGTTCGCGCAGAAATAACTTCACATTTTTGCATCCCAGATTTGGGTCAGATTCAACCCCTCCTCATTCGCAAGATCCTCGACATAGCGGTGCTATGCCTGCGGTCTTGCTCGATCGTCGCGGCCGAATCTGACCCAAATCTGGGCGCGAAAACCCATCCCCATGATGAGATGATTGGCCCTTCCCCTGTGAAGTTATTTCTGCGCGAACCCT
>JAQYVQ010000563.1 GCA_030145435.1 Syntrophobacteria bacterium
ATGCCCACTCCCCCCTTGAGGGCGAGGCCCGGCGCCGGGCTGAGGAGAACCAGCCCCTGCGGGAAGATCTGCTGCCGCCACCTCTTGTCCCCCATTTCATCCACGAAGTGGACCGCGTCGGAGCGCCACCCGAGAGACAACCAGGGAACCCCGACCGGCCTGCGCACATAATCCACGTGCACGCTGGGCAGAAGCTGCGGGACCGTGTCGCCTCCGGTCTCCGAAACGACGTCGGAGAAATTCCCTTCCAGGGTCGTGTGGAAATTTCCCTTGTGGAACCCAACGATCCCCCGGCTCTCGAGGATGCGGTCCGAAGGGCTCGCAACCTCCCAGGGAAAGTCTTCGGTGTAGTCATTGTCGGAGACGACCTTCAGCTCCAGCTTGTCGTAGAACGAGGAGGAGAGCTTCTGGATGTGTTCCGCCCGAAGACCGTAACGGAACTCGTCCACCTCCATATCGTAGAGCATGCTGAGATTCCACTGCCCGGCCGTGTCCTTGTTCGGTCGGTAGCGGAACTCCATGCCGGGCTTGGCGCCCCTCTTGGTGAGGCCTTCGAGGACGAAGGTAGCATCGTAGCTCGCGTTGATCGCCCAGTAGTAGGGAAGCAGGAACTCCCAGCCGTTGCTTCCGGACGAGCCGATCCCGGGCACGAGGAAACCGGATTCACGGTCCATCTTAACGGGCAGATTGCCGCTGGGAATATAGAGGACCGGCACGCCAAGAATACGGAAAGTCGCCTTCTTGACCTTCGCGTACCCGCCCAGGGTGATCTCGCCCTCACGGGCCCTCATCTCCCAGGGCACCCGGTCGCCGGGGTCAGGGCAGCGGCAGGTCGTGAAGCTCCCACCTTGGACCGCGTAGGTATCCTGACCGGTCTTCTCCAGCAGGTCGCCACGGATGTAGTACCCTGTCTCCTCGAACAGGAGTTCGCCCTCCTTCAGACTCCCGGTCTGCGTTTCCCAGTGATACTGCAGTTCCTCGCAATAAAGGATATCTCTCCCCTGAAGGAGCCGGACCCGTCGCCTGGCGTAGCTCGTCTTGTCGTCCAGATCGAGAAAGACCTCCTCCGCCTCCAGAATGGCGCCCTCGTAGAGGATCCTCACGCCCCCTGTGGCGGTCCCCGACATACTTCGTTGATCGAAGGTGAGCGAGTCTGCCTTCACCCGGACGGTATCCGGCGGAACGGGCCGCTCCTGCTCCGCTTCTTGAGCCTCCGCAGTCCCCCTGCCGGAAAAACCGAGGGGATGCTCTGTCACGGAAAAAGACAGGAACAAAAAGAAGATGAGGTATTGTGCTCTCTTGAAATTCGAACGTCTCAATGTCTCAAACATGTTTGGGATCTTGGTCATTCGATATGGGGCATTCCTTCGCCTTCTTCAAGAATTCAGCCAGACGTATCGGGTCCTTCTTGCCCGGCGCAGTCTCCACACCCGAAGAAACGTCCACGGCATAGGGTCGGACGGTCTCGATCGCATTCCGGATGTTCTCGCAGTTCAGTCCGCCCGCCAGGATGACTCTGCCAAACCTTTTCGCCTCCCGGGCAACCTCCCAGGAGAAGGTCTTGCCCGTCCCCCCGGGGCTTCCCTCGACGAAGGCGTCCAGCAGGATGGCATCGGTTCGGTAGCGGTCGATCTCAGGAGGGAGCCGGGCGTCTCTTACGCGAAAGGCCTTGATCACCTTCACACGAAACTGATCGCAGAACTCCGGCGTTTCGCTGCCGTGCAGTTGGACCGCCGTCAGGGAGCACGCCGCCGCGATGGAATCGATCTCGCTGGACGGGCAGTCCACGAACACACCGACGGAGGCGACGAAAGGGGGAAGGCCGCGAATGATCTCTGCAGCCTCCGGCGGAGGTATGTAGCGAGGGCTCTTCGGGTAGAAGATGAACCCGACCGCGTCCGCACCCAGGTCGGCCGCGCGAAAGGCATCCTCCAACGTCGTGATCCCGCACACCTTCACGCGTGTCATGTCACAAGCTCTCTGAGTTTCTCCTCCGGGTCGGTTGCCGTCATCAGGGCCTCGCCCACGAGGAATGCCTTCACACCCTCGGATTCGAGGGATCGCACCTGCTCCGGGCCATGAATTCCGGATGCGCTCACCACAACCACGTCGGACGGGATCCTGGGCATGAGACGCCGGGTCACGGCGAGATCCACCTTGAAGCGGCTCAGGTCCCGGTTGTTGATCCCCAGCAAACGCGTGCCCTGTGCAAGGGCCCGCTCCAGGTCCGCTTCGTCGTGCACCTCGACGAGAGCCTCCATGCCTGCCTCCCGGACCTTCTTCAGGAGGTCCGCGAACAGACCGTCATCCAAGATCCGCATGATCAGCAGGACCGCGTCCGCACCAGAGGCCCTGGCCTCGAGGACCTGGTACGGGTCGATCAGAAAATCCTTACGAAGCAGGGGCAGGTCCACGTGTTCCCGGATTCCGGCCAGGTCGGCAAGGGATCCTTTGAAAAACTTCTCGTCCGTCAGGATGGAAAGCCCGACCGCCCCTGCCCGAACGTAGCGTCCCGCCCAATCGACAGGGTCCAGGTCTTCCCTGAGGACCCCCTTCGACGGGGAGGCCCGCTTGATCTCAGCAAGGATCCGATGTGCCGGGCCCTGCGCGTCCGTGATTCTCTGTATCAGGGACCGGGGCGGATCCATCCGCCCGGCCTCTTCCTCCAACGTCCCCACGGACCGGAGTTCCTTCGCCTCCCTGACCTCCACGCGCTTGTGGGCAAGGATCTCCTCGAGCATATTCCCCTGTTTTCCGCTACCTTTCATTTTTGTCTTCGTCCTCGATCTCGATCTCGGTATCGGTATCGGTTTCGGTCGCAATCGCAAGCCGCGGGATCCCGGCCTGTCTGGCCGCATCCATCAACTCCACGGCCTGCCCGTGCCTGGCATCCTTATCCGCCTCGAGCACGAACAGAGAGACTTTTGACTTCCTCTGCATCCTCCGCAGGGTCTGGAACAGATCGTCCCGCGCTACCTCTTCATCGTCGAGATAGATCTCCCCCGCCTGCGTCAACACGGCCTTCATGGTCTTCTTGTCCTCTGCGATCCGCTCGGACTGGGCTCGCGGGAGGTTTACCGACAGGCCCGAATACACCCGAAAGGTCGTGGAGACGGCGAAGAAGATCACCAGCAGGAACATGACGTCGATCAGCGAGGTCAGGTTCAGGGCAGGCTCGCGTTCCTCGTCCGCACCCTTCCTTTTGAAGTTCATGTCCCTTCCTCTCCGCCTCCCGGGGCCGATGTGGGCAGAAGGTTCAACAGGTAGGTTGCGTACTCTTCGAGCATGTGCACGAGCCGCTCGGCGCGGGCTGCGAGGTAGCGCTGTCCGAGGAAGGTCGGGATGGCCACGGTCAGGCCCGCCGCCGTCGTGATGAGTGCCTCGGAGATCCCGGTGGCAAGGCTCGCGGGATTCCCCACGCCCTCGACCGAGATCGTAGCGAACACCTTGATCATCCCGCTGACGGTCCCGAGCAGGCCCAGCAAGGGTGACACGGAGGCGATCGTGTGAAGGAGCCCGATGTACTTCTTCAAATCCAGGTCCTCCGCCTTTCCCCTTTCCTCCATGTTCTCCTTGATGAGATCCCGGGAGTTGCCGTACTGCTGGAGGCCGGCAAAGAGAATCCGGGCGAGAGGGGACGGGTGCTGCTGACAGTAAGTCCGCGCCTCCGGGATCATCTTCTTCCTCAAGAAGTTCTCCAGTTCCCGCACAGCCTCTTCCGGAAGAATGAGGTTCCTGCGCAGGACCCAGAGTCTCTCCAGGAAGGTCCCCAGGGCGATGACAGAGAAGACAAGAATCGGGGCCAT
>JAQYVQ010000577.1 GCA_030145435.1 Syntrophobacteria bacterium
GAGGTGGAAATCAAGGTGGGAGAAGACCTTCACGCCATGAAGCGGGGGGAGAGCCTTCACTTCGAGGCCTCGATTCCCCATCATCTGAGAAACCCGTCCGCACAGAAAACCGAACTTATCGTTGTGTTGTATACGCCGTGAATACTGCAGGGGTCAGGGTCCAGGGATCAGGGGTCAGACTCCGCTCCCGCGCCCGCGCCCGAAAAGGCGGGGTGGAGACAAAGGTGTCAGGAACCTTTTCTGGTGTATGGAAACTGTAGGCTCATGGAAGATCGCCACCATAGCGTCATTCCCGCGCAGGCGGGAATCCCTTGGAATCAAATCAGAAAAAGGTTCCTGACACCTTTTCCTTCAAGAGAGGTACGAAGCGACGAGGCAACCTCCTGGCTTCAATCGGCACTTCCTTCTCCCCTCTGGGGAGATGGTCAGGATGTGGGGGGCTTCTGTGACACCCTCACCCTAACCCTCTCCCTCAAGGGAGAGGGAATGCAAGCATTACTCGTTCTCCTCGCAGTACTCTTCCTAAGCCTTCCCGGATATGCTCAAACGGTCACCGGTCTCCAATGTGGGTCGTTCCGTCAAGTGGGCAGATTCGCATCGCCGGAGATCGCGGAATGCTCCGGCCTGGTCGTGAGCCGGAAGAACCCGGGCGTGCTCTGGGTGCACAACGACTCGGGAGACTCGGCGAGGCTTTTTGCGGTACAGGAGGACGGCAGCCTGCTGGGGATCTTTCGTCTTGCCCGTGCCGATTCCGAGGACTGGGAGGACCTTGCCCTTGGACCCTGCGGGGACCCGGGCAAGGAATGCCTGTACGTGGGCGACATCGGCGACAACATGAGACATCGGCGGAGGATTCAGATCTACCGAGTCGAGGAACCCACTGTGCCCCTTAACGGACCGCCTGTCCGAACAAAGCTCAAAGGCACGGAGAGGTTCGACTGCACCTACCCGGACGGCCCCCATGACGCGGAGGCCTTGTTCGTGGATCCGATCGCCGGGATCCCGTACCTGGTTACCAAGGAACCGGGAGGCTCGGCGGCGGTGGTCTACCGGTTTCCAAGCAAACTCAATCCCGGAAGGACAGCAACCCTCGAGAAGGTCGCGACCCTTCCCTCCCGTTCCTCCGTGACCGGGGGAGATATCACGCAGGATGGATCGATGATCCTACTCCGGGACTACTTCTTTGCCTATGGCTACTTCCGGCCCCAGGGAGGCGGAATTCCCGAGGCTTTCGGCCTTCCACCCTGTTGGGTGCCCCTGAGTATGGAGGAGCAGGGGGAATCCCTGGGGGTCTCTCCCTCCGGTACTGAGATCTACACGGCCAGCGAGGGCATGGAGGGGGCGATCCACAAAGCTGAATGCACGCCTGCCCGTACGCATGGGACGGCCCCACGTAAGGCGGCCAGGTGTGAGAACGGTATCGAGCAACGACCATGAAGATTTTCGCTATAGGCGACCTGCACCTGGGGCATACCGTGGACAAGCCGATGGACATCTTCGGCCCCCAGTGGAAGGACCACGCAGGGCAGATCGCCGAAAACTGGCGGGAACGGGTCCTCGATACGGACCTGGTTCTCGTGCCCGGAGACGTGTCGTGGGCGATGCGTTTCGAGGAGGCGGAAGAGGATCTGCAGTGGCTCGATCGGCTACCCGGGAGGAAGGTCCTTCTCAAGGGGAACCATGACTACTGGTGGCCGAGCATCTCCAGGCTCCGGGACCACATCCGCGGAACCTCCCTCTTCGCTCTCCAGTACGACGCGATCACGATCGGAGGGGCTTCGGTGGGCGGGACCCGGCTGTGGACCATGCCGGACCTGGAGATTCCGTACGAAGACCCGCTCGAGATTCCGTCCACAGAGGGTCAGGGCGCGTCGGCCATGCCCCCCGACGAGAAGATCTTTCGGAGGGAACTGGGACGATTGAAGCTCTCCCTGGAGTCGATGGGACGTGAGGCCGGCCTTCGCATCGTGATGACCCACTTCCCTCCGACGGACGAATCGGGCAAAGACACGGCCCTGACGAGGCTCCTGGAAACGTACGGGGTCGACTTGTGCGTGTTCGGCCATCTTCACAACCTGGGCCTACCTCGCGGCAGGACCTGG
Organism: Syntrophobacteria bacterium; assembly: GCA_030145435.1. Taxonomy (GTDB): domain Bacteria; phylum Desulfobacterota; class DSWW01; order DSWW01; family DSWW01; genus S015-6. Next base: position 2,103 of record JAQYVQ010000577.1, read on the forward strand.
GACTTCGTGAAGAAAGGCGTGCGTTACGTCCTCGCCTCCTGCGACTCCGTAGACTTCGCGCCGTATTTTCTGGCTGAGATTCCGGATATTCAGGAAGGATAGAGCGTGAGGTGGCGGGAGCGCAGGTGAGGATTCGAAGCTACTGGATTCCCGCCTACGCGGGAATGACGGGTCATTGTTGCCTTGCGCCTTCTGTCTCTCACCGCCCTTTCCGTGGTTAGGCGGGGTGGCCTGAGCCCTGAGCCCCGATCCCTTTCTCATTCCTCTATCCCCATCCACTCGAGCTCGGCTTGGACCAGCTTTGCCCCTCTGCCGTCTTTGTCCAGATGCTTGAGGGCCTTCTGAAAGTAGTACACGGCCCTGAGGTAGCGCCCCGCGCACTTGTCCGAGAGGGCCAGTTCGTAATAGGACTTGCCCCTCTCCTGTATGCGCTCGTAGGCCTTGGCCAGACTCGCATGAGCGATGCAGGACCTCGGGTTCAGGATGACCGCCCTCTGGTAGTGGTGCAGGGCCTCCAACCAGCCCTCCCCCTGCGCCATCAGGTCCCCATAGAAGACCTCCGTCAGGGTGTTCCGCGGATCCATTTCGTAGGCCCCTTCGAGCAATTCCTTTGCCCGCACCAGATTCCCGGAGAGATGATACGCGCGTCCGAGATAGATGTAGTGCTCGACAAGGGAACGGTCCATGTCAAAGGCCGTCTGGAGATACTCTAACGCGAGGGGCAGATTGCCTCGCTTCAGGTAGAGATAACCCAACAGGAATCTCTCCTGGGCGTCCTGCGGGTTCTTGTCCATCTTTGCCTTCTGCTCGGCCGCCAGCGCATCGAACCGCTCGGTCCTCAGTCGGGCCGTGATGCGTGCGAGTTCGAACTGGGTCTCCAGCTGCGGTCTCGACCGGGGAACCGTCCGCATGGCTTGCGCCCATCCCTCCACTTCGTAGATGCGATCTGCAGGGAGGGGGTGGGTATAGAAGTAAGGTGGAAGATCCGCAGCGTTCAGGCGCGCCAGGGCGTGGAACCGCTTGAAGATGGACACCATCCCGTTCGGGTCGAATCCCGCCACCTGGACCAACTCGACGCCCTCTCGGTCCGCCTCCCGTTCGAATTCTCGGCTGTAGTGGAGGGATGCGGTCTGCTGCGCGGCCTGGGCCAGGGTTACGCCTGCGGCTGCCCCCTGCCCACCACCCAGGGCCGCAGCCAGGATGGTCGCCGCAAGACCGGCGATGTTCGCCACCTCCATCTTCTTCTGGCCCCGAATGAAGTGATTTTCCTCCACGTGGGAGATCTCGTGGGCCATCACGCCGGCCAGTCCGTCCACGGTGTCCGCCTGGGCGATCAGACCCGCGAAGAAACAGATGTATCCCCCGGGAACGGCAAAGGCGTTCATCGTGGGGTCACGAATCACGTAGAAACGGTACTCGTACGGGGTTCCCACAACATTCGCCGAGAGCCGATGCCCGATGTCCTTGACGAAGTCGAGCACCTCGGGCTCGTCCATCCAGCGGAAATACCCGGAGGCCTCGAGGGAGAACTGCCGGCCGACCTCCTCTTCGTAGCTGATGCGGTCGCCCGGGGTTCGAGTCTTCATGTAGGTGCACCCGGCCGTTCCCAGCAGCCAAACCAGCAAGACCGCCAGGCCGAAGACCGCGCAGGTGGGTCCTGCAGCCTTTCTCATGACGAGGAGAGGGAACCGTTGCATAGTGTACCCATTATATATCAGATCCCGAATTTCTCAAGATTTTTTGGCAAGGACAAAGGCTCTCTGCCGCCCGCAAAGTTGACAAAAGGACCCAAAAAATATATACGTGCATGAATTGTTCGTGTTCGTATCATCATTCGCCGCTTTCACCGTGCGAATGGCCTCAGAGAGCCCTTACAATCCTTACAGCGGTATCGAACCCCTCAAGGGCTCGGTCCACCTCTCTCGGTCATCAATAGCTGGCAGGCTGGTGTTCGTTCTTTGCATCGTAGACCCTGCCGCAGGAGAAACGTTACAAGGAGCAGCGTTATGTCGGACAGCAAACTCCAGGAACTCATCGATACCCTGAAAAAGCAGGCCGTCGAGAGCGGAGAGGCTTCTTCCCGGGAGATCATCGAACAAGCGCGGAAG
>JAQYVQ010000624.1 GCA_030145435.1 Syntrophobacteria bacterium
ATCGGACACCGCGTGCCGAGGCATCTCATAGGCATCGCAGACCCTGCGCAGGGTCTGGTTGCACATGGGGCAGAGGAACGAAAGGGCCTGGGCCCCATGCTCGCGAGCGTCGTCCAGGTTCATCTGTCCGATCTTCATCGATTGTTCCTTGTCCCCTCTCGAAAGGAGCGGGCCTCCACAGCACAGGGAATGCCTCCGGTCGTAAACTCGATCCACACGGGTGACCCCGATTCGATCGCAGATCTCATCCAGGAGAGGGTCCTTGTCCCGGCTGTAGCGGGACGCACAGGGCGGCTGGTGGGCCACCTTGAGGTCGAGCTTCGTGATCTCCTTCTCATGGGCCCTTACGTAATCGAGCAGGTACTCATAAAGGTGAACGGGCCGGAAGGGGACACGAATCCCATAGTCCGGGGCCTTTCCCACCAGCATGGCATAGCAATCCTCATGAAAGCAGATGATCTCCTCCGCCCCCGTGGCAGCCAGGTTGTCCACGAGCTTTTGCGCCCCTTCTCTTATGGGCTCTTCCTGGCCGATGTGAAGGTAGCCTATGTTGCAAAAGTAATCCCCCCCCTTGAGGACCGTCAGGCCCTCGAAAATCGGTCCCTTGAAGATTTTCCCGCTCAAGGGCTCCATCATGCAGAGGGAAAGGGTCGGTTTGCCCGGCTCTCCCTTCACCACCGAGGAGGGCGCCGCCGCCGCCATCTCGAACATGGCAGGCGCCTTCGGGAGGATGGCGAGACAGCCTGTCTCATCCTGTCTCTTCAAGATCAGGTCCCAGGGGTTGGCGCCCTTCTCGCAGTACTCGTTGCACCCACAGCAGGTGACACATGCGGTCAGGATCTCCGATTCGCCGGTATCGATCAGGTTCGAGATCTCCTGAATCGCCTTCTCGCGCTCCCAGTCCACGTAGAGGCACTCCACGAAACAGTCTCCGCAGCGATCACAATTCGTTGGGTTCCACATAATGCCTTCTCCTTCGGTCGTCTGGGTTCAGGGGGGTGTAGGAATTCAGGGGTTGTTTGTCCGTTCCCTAAATGATACTTAATTGCTCTGCCGGTTTCTCTGCCGGGATACTCGTTGCCCATACGATCTTCAACAGGAGGTTCAAGAAACCAGGATGCTCCGCGCCGATCTGTACGAGAAAGAGGTCTCCCTGGACACGTATCTCTCCTCGAAAGACTGCCGGGCCTGCGGTTTTCAGGACCGGGACGAGTTCCTCCGGAAGCTGCGCTCCGGAACGCTCCGCCCTCACGCGTGCCGGATGTCAAAAGGCAGGTTCCTCTCCCTTCTGTGGGCGGCGCGCCCGGAGGACATCCTGCCTCCGACCGAAGTCCTCCAACTTCCCAGCCCCGGGCCTGCCGGGCTCTACCCGATGAACGATCCGGGCCCGGATTCCCCTGTCCTCGTGTCCGGAAATTCGGACCTCAGCATCACCGTGCTCTCGGCCGTCCTCTCCACCACGATCAGCCCCTTCTGGTATCTCGTGGTGGACACTGACGGGCACACCGTGGACATGGCATTGGTCTACGAGGTCATGAGCGCAGAACGAATCGCAAAGGCCTTCGAACAAGAAGACATGAACCGCAAGGCGCCCGCGTCTACGATCTACCTGCCCGGCCTGGCCACACCCCTGTGCGACGAGCTTGCTCAACGCACCCAACAACCTGTCGTCCCAGGGCCCGTCTGCGCGGCGGAACTCCCCCTGTTCTTGGGTGAGGAAGGTTGGAAAGTCCAAGTCGAGGACACGTGAGTCGACTTATGCCTCCTGCGAGATCTTGGCTGTTAGCGGTTAGCTGTTAGCTCCCAACCACACCCCACCAGGACTGTCGATCCTCCTCGTCCTCCTCCTCGTCCTCGTCCTCGAAGGAATGGGAGCGGGGTGGGCTAATAGCTAAAGGCTAACGGCTAATAGCCAATGAATTTAGTGTTTCTCCGACACGGGATCAGATCTGCAGCGTCTTGGAGATGATCTCCTTCATGATCTCCGTCGTGCCCCCCCCGATGCTTAGGATTCGGGCGTCCCGGTAGAGCCTTTCCACGAGATATTCCCTCGCGTACCCGTACCCTCCGTGGATCTGGACGGCATCGTACACAACCTTGTCACACACCTCGCACGCGAAGTTCTTGGCCATGGACACCTCGGTCACCACATTCTCTCCCTCCGCCATCCTGGCCGCCAACCGGTAGTTGAACTCCCTTGCCGCGGCAATCTTCGTGGCCATGTCCACGAGTTTGTGTCGCGTCACCTGAAACCCTGTGAGGGGCTTTCCAAAGGCCTGTCTCGTCTGGGCGTACCGGAGGCTTTCCTCGTAGGCGATCTGGGCCACCTGATGGGCCATCACGGCGAGGCTCAAGCGTTCGTATTGGAAATTCTCCATGATCCCATAGAACCCCCTCCCCTCTTCACCCAGCAGGTTGGCGACCGGAACCCGGCAATCTTCGAAGGCAAGCTCCGCCGTATCCGAGGCGTTCCAGCCCATCTTGCGGATCTTCCTGGCCACCTGAAACCCCGGTGTGTTCGTTTCGATCACGAGCAGGCTCACCCCGCCGTAGCCTTCCCCGCCCGTCCGGACAGCGGTTGTGACAAAATCGGCCCGGCATCCGCTCGTGATGAAGGTCTTGGCCCCGTTCACGATGTATTCGTCCCCGTCCCGGACGGCCCGTGTACGGATGCTCGCCACATCGGACCCGGCGTCCGGCTCCGTGATCCCCAGAGCCGCAATCTTCTCGCCCCGCAGCACCGGCGGAATGAACCGCTGCTTCTGTTCCTCTGTGCCCATGCTGAGAATGGGGGGAATCGCAATTCCGTAGGACCCGATGCCGGAAGTAAGGCCCACGGACCCGGACCGCAGGAACTCTTCGGTAAAGGCGATCGTGTGGAACACGTCCGCCGGGGTGCCTCCCAGATCCTCCGGGCAGCGCAACCCGAGGAACCCGGCCTCGGCCGCTTTGCTGTACAGCTCTCTGGGGAACTCCTCCTTGTCCTCCCACTCGTCAATGTAAGGAAGGACCTCCCGTTCGAGGAACTTGCGAACGCTCTGGCGAAGGATATTGTGGGATTCATCGAAATACTGCTGGACCATGGCCGACGCCTCCTCTTTCTTCCCGTACGAAACGGATTTCTCATGCCTGACGCCCTTGTTGACCTACCGATAGACCCTGACCTTTACCGTCCTTCTTCCCCATTCCAGTGCCTTCTTGTGGGAAGAGAAGAACAGGTCGAGCCGATTCCCCTTGATCGCCGACCCCTTGTCGTGGACCTCCCCCCACCCGTATCCCGGGACGTTCATGATCGTTCCGAAGGCGTATCGACGCGTATCCGCTGCGATGGTCCCGTTCTTTGCCTTGCTCCCGTCCGCCGCGATCCCCACCTTCTTCCTCTCCCCCTTGTTCGGGCCGCCCGCATAGACCGCGGGGCAGAAAAAGAGCCCATACCTCCGCTTCCACCCGCAGCACTTCTTGCACGCGCAGTAGGCGGTCGTCTCCATGACCACGACCTCCTTCCGCATACTGAACGTCTTCAGGGAATAGCAGCCCTGCAACCCGAAAAGAGCCGACAGCAGCGCAACCAGAAACCATTTCCGTGGGCCGGCCGGGTGCATCATCCTTATCTCTCGTTCGGGTCTATGGTGTACACTGCCGCATTCGAAGTAGAAAACTTCCGCTCCAGTTGGCCCTTGATCCATCTTCGAATGGGTGCCCGGGTGGCCGGGATGAGCATCAGAAACCCGAGCAGGTCCGTCAGGATGCCCGGCGTGATCAGCACGAACCCCGCCACGAGGATCAGGAGTGCGTCGATCAACGGTTCACCCGGCATTTCTCCTCGTGCCATCAGGGTCCGGATCCTCTCCAGCGTCCGGATTCCCTCCTGCTGCGCGAGATAGGCGCCAAGCACGCCCGTGATGATGACGAGGAGGAACGTATTCACGGCACCGATGACCGATCCGATCTGGAGAAGAAGATACAGTTCCACCAGGGGAATGCAGGTGAAAAGCAGAAAAAGCCGGAGAAACATCGTAGGTTTATCATCCCTTAGATAACGCCGCTGCGGCCCGTATCGTCCCGTTTACGGGCCAGGGATCACGGCATGGCCTTTTTTAACTTAGCACGAAAGGTCCCCGGGAATCCAACCCGAGCACTCCGCATTGACTTCGCGGGATATTGTCTTATAATAGGCAGTTAGCCATGTGGGGCTGTAGCTCAGTTGGGAGAGCGCGTGAATGGCATTCACGAGGCCGTCGGTTCGATTCCGTCCAGCTCCACCAGAAGAATCAGGGGGCCTACGCCAAGTAGGCCCTTTTTTTCGCCATCCCCCATCTGAAGAACATTCGCTAACCCCTTCTTCCTATAGTGCCCTATGAGGATGCCGGCGTTCACCCTGCAGCAGAAAATTGGGTGGGGCGGCGCATCTGAGTCAGCCCCACATCGAGATCGAAGAGAGATCGTTGTCAAAATGAGGTCACTTGTAAATGTCGCCCTGTTGCAGGAGAGCCCTGCCGTTCGGTACTGCCCTGGGTTCCGTCGGAGATTTGTGCCGGGCGACTTCGGGGGAGGGAGAGACGGAGCCCAAACAAATCGGAGAGGGAACCCAGGGCAGTACCGAACAATCAGCTCTTCCAGGGAGACATGGCGACATTCGGCGGTTGGCGCTTCAGATGTCGTCTACGATTCCATCTCGAAGGGCGTAGTTGGTGGGCACCGGAATCGGGCCTGACTTGTGGGTCGTGGGGTTGTACATGTGGCGGTACGACACATTGCGCCTCATCTTCGACCACATCCATTCCCAGCCCCGCTCAAAATACGGGCACCCGTCATTGAAACAGATGTAGAGATAGTCCGCCTCGTACCAGTAGTCGATCTCGCAGGCAGAGTGTGGCACCTCGTATTTCCTGAGCCTGTCACCGCAGTAGGGGCATTGAAGA
>JAQYVQ010000027.1 GCA_030145435.1 Syntrophobacteria bacterium
GTCTCTTGCCGATCCTGGGCTCGACCCCCAGATGGTGACTGTGCTCAAGACCATGAGGGACCAGGCAGCACAACAGTGTGCATCCGGGAACGAATCGGGGGCCATCGCGAGCCTCCAGGGTCTCGAGATGATCCTGTCGACCTCTGCTCAGGCTTCGTCGCACAAGGCTGCTCAGGCGTCCGAGAAGAGTGCTACCCGAGCCCAGTTGACGCCCGACTATCTCGAGGGGACATGGTGTGCGAGCAATCCCCACAACGGCGAGCGCGGATTGTGGACCTTCGCCCGAGACGGGACCTATCAGGTCCTGCTCTCAGAGGTCAACTACGGACATGGTTCCCAAGGAGACATGAAGGATTTCTGGAAGACCTTTGACGCTGTCATCTCAAAGGAGGGCGACCGGTTCGTCGTTGGGGGTCATAAGCCCGGAACCACCTTCGACCGCGGCCAGGGCGTGTGTCAGTCCACGGGGTACCGCCCCTGAGCCTGAAGCCCTGCTATAGCAGAATAAGCCCCGTCCAGGTCACGCTCTGGTCGATGGGGTAGGAGGGAACCTCCAGGCCCGCCTTTTCCGTCGTCGCCGTCACATCGATTCCCATGGCCTCCATGGAAGGCCGTGCCTTATAGGGATGTGCACACCGTCCGCCCGGTTTCACTCCCTCACACTCGTCGCACAGCCTGCAGCACCCCCCGATCAGGCCGGTGGCAAAGCGGAACCCTTCTTGGAAGGCGGTCCTTTCCCCCAGATTGACCAATTCGTGGAGTCTCTTTGCCGCGGAAAAGACGTCCTTCTTTGGGCCGTCCGGGCTCTTCGGCAGGGAGGCAGTCAACTGGACGACCACCGCATCTGAGAATCCCGCGAGGGCCGTACGAAACTCTTCCACCGGAGGGACGTGAGGCGGGCACATCAGGTTCTGACCGTACGCCTCGCAGATGGGGATCCGGCACTTCATCCGCACCCGATCATCCACAACCACATCTTTGGCCCTGATCAGAGTCGTCCGGGTGGCGCCGGCCTCTTCCAGAGCTGCGATGATCTTCTTTATGCGTGCATCTTTCTTGTCCACTTTGGTGTCCCCCTTTCCCTCCCCCAACCGAGGAGGCGAATCATGGTACTCCCTATCTTACAGGATTCCGCGAGCACGTATCCAGCCACAAGCGACGGTCGGGCTGGATCATACCCTTTCCCCTGACCATCTAAGAATCATACGCAAACAGGAACATTCAAAGAAGAATGAGATGAGGCCAAACAATGAAAAGACGAGAAGTATCGATCATATACTTATCATTGGCGTTTGTCTGGCTCTATATAGTCCGTCCCCCCATGGCGCTTGCAGAGGGCTCGCCTGCAGTTGTCATTGACAAGACGAACTGGGAAGAGATCGAAGGGCTCGTGCCTGATTCAGTACTCGGTTGGGTGAAGAGTGGGGCCTTTGTTCTTACTCTAGATGAGCTCAACTTTCAACCCCTCGACTACCTCCCTGCCTTCGCCACAGAGACCTTGGAGAGCAACGTTGGCAAATATGATCTCGATGAGGACGGCGGGATCGTCGAGGTCATGACAGGCAAGCCCCCAAAGCATATTGTGGGGCTTCCGTTCCCACAGGTTGACGAGAACGAACCGGACTTGTCCGTCAGAATTATGTACAACACGCTCTACATGCAGTACCTCCCCGGCAATCTCAGGTTCCCCTTTCACGCCAAATTCGTAGGTCGTTCCGGCTTTGAACGAGAGGTAGGGGCCTTGTGGAGGCAGATCGCGATGGATGGATATCCCGGGAGTGCAGATCTGGGGAATCCGGATGGAATAGAGAAGTACTCTATGCTTGTGGTGAAGACGCCTTTCGACCTGGCCGGCACGGCGATCATGCTTTGGCGCTATAGGGATCCAACTGCACAGGACAGCACCTTCGGCTATTTTCCGGCGATTCGAAGGGTGCGGAGGATGAGTCCCGCGAATCGGTCGGACGCATTTGTCGGAACCGATTTCTGCATCGATGACGCCAACGGCTATGACGGAAAGATCACGGCGTTCGAGTGGAGGTTTCTGCGAAAGCAAGAGATGCTCGCACCTGTCCTCAGCGTAGAGCCGGTCCGGATCGTGCCTAATGAAAAGGAAGAATGGGAAACGACGAGGAACATTCGACCGATGGTACATGGCTATGAGCAAGAAGGTTGGCAAGGGGCCTCGTGGGCCCCGACGAACCTGGCCTGGGTGAAGCGGCCTGCCTATGTCCTGGAGATGCGACCAAAGGACCCTTACTACAACTACGGGGTGCAACACTTGTGGGTGGACGCGGAGATCTTCGGTTCGGTCTACAAAGTGATTCACGATAGGAGCGGGAAATACTGGAAAACGTTCTTCAGCTCCGCCATGGCCTGCACGGGTGCGGGCAACAGGACTCGGTTCATCTCCGTGGCCACCCAACAGGCCGTGGACGACCGAAGGGAGCATTCGACCGTCATCGAAGACGCCAGCCCGAGGAACATATGGAATTACTACGCGGATCTGGATGTGAACGACTTTTCCCTGGCCGGCTTTCAGAAGTTCAATAAGTGAGACAGGCAGCAGCATTTAGCCCGCCTCCACCTGTTTTACCCGCCTCTCAAACGTTTGGAGAACAGATAAAACGGCACACTAGAATGAATAATATTCCTTGACATCGCTCGGAAATGGATATTAGTATCAGGAACGGTAGCTCCCACCTGGTTCGTACGCAACGTCACAACAGCTTCGACGCATATTCGGACGACTTCGCTGATCCTCACCTCCGAACAGCATCCGTGCAACAACACCACAATCACGCCTTTTGGGGTGAGTCATGAAATGGAGCCTGCAAAAGATCCCGATACGTGGCCTCCAGGGAGGGTTGTGACCCTCTTTGGGGGCTTGCCGGGTCGTTCTGTAAAGCACTTCCGGTTCACGTCGAAGGAGGGGTGTAAAATGCCATATATCATTGTGACTTCACTCTATCCAAGCCACAAAGCACAGGAAGTCGGGGAAACGTACATCGAAGCGCTGAAGAAATATCCACCGGACGAATCCCAGGCAGCCCAGGTTGTGCCCGCTGCAGCAAAGACAACCCTGCAAGGCGTAGAGGTCATAAGTATTGTCGAACCAAAGGCAGGGAAGGTCGAAGACGCGCTCAATCGTGCCAGAGACGAAATGGCAATGTTTCTGCCTATCGAGGGATTCGAATATTCGATAGACACTTATGGCACGGTATCAGAAGCGATGTCGTCGATAGGTATGAACATGCCCTAGCGGCTGGGGAGCTTCTTCCTTCATTCGATGCCTTCTTCCGGGCCTTGGGGTCCTGACCCCGAGGCCCGGTTCGCCTCGCCTTGCCCAAGTCCGTGCTCGCCTCTCCCTTCTTTTCCAAAGAGGCATACTTAAGGAAAATGAGCTATATCCCCCAAACGGGGGATGCTATTTCGTCTCAAATCTGCTTTTATGGCCGTGAAGCAAGATTCCTCACCGCCTTATTGATTGCCGAACTGCCAAAGGAGACGAAGAGAAATGAATATCACGGAAGCGAAAGAAATCCTGGATCCTACGTTTGGTTTTACGGTTGGGGACACTGACAGCGTCATTCAGCAGTTGAAATTACCCAAAGATGCGAAAATCCTGGATGTAGGAACAGGGGTAGGTAATCTGGCAATAGCGCTCGCATTGAATGGTTATCGCGTCCTGACAGGAGAGCCCGCAGATGATGATACCATATACGCAAAACAGGCGTGGCACGAAAACGCCAAAAAAGTAGGCGTCGATCATCTAATCGAGTTCAAGGCTTTTGACGCCCAGGACATGCCCTTTGAAGACAATGCCTTCGACGCGATCTTCTTCCTGGGCAGCTTTCACCACGTAGAGGAGAATTCTCGGGACAAGGTATTACAGGAATGCGCCCGCACATCCAAGCCCGGCGCAATCGTCTGTTTTTTCGAACCAAACCAAAACTGCATCAAGCTCATCATGGAACTGGATCCCTCACATCCCGAGGTTGCTGATCCAAACGATCACACTCGGGGACTCAATCTGGAGTCGCGGAAGATCGAGGGGACGATGTTCGACGCCTTTATCTTCAAGAAGTGATCCC
>JAQYVQ010000054.1 GCA_030145435.1 Syntrophobacteria bacterium
CACCGTATGGTTGGTCATCGCCTGCTGCAGGGTCACATTTGCGCTCGTCATGACGATCTGAAACAGGTCGGTGCCGATGGCGGTGATCGTCGGCATGCCGATGACGTAGATCATGGCGGGCACCATGATGAAGCCGCCGCCTACACCGAGCAGGGCGGCAAGCACACCCACCGCGAAGCCGATGACGAAGGGGAAGATCGCCGACGTGCGGAGGTGGGACTTGGTGAAGTTCATCTGAAGGGGCAGCTTGTTGAAGATCCGGCCGAGGCCGGGCTGGTTCATCTCCCCCTCGCCCATGTCGACGCTCTCGGTCGTCTGCGACTTGCGTATGGCCCGGAGGCTCTCCACGAACATCGCGCCTCCGATGGTCCCAAGCATCACGACGTAGACCATCTTCATGACGAACTCGAAGTTGCCCATGGCCCGCAGATAGTGGACCAGGTGGACGCCCACGGTACCTCCCGTGACGCCACCGGCCAGGATGACGAGCCCCATCTTCATGTCCACGTTGCCCAGCCTGTAGTGCCCAAAGGCGCCGGACGCTGAACTGGCAACGATCTGGTTCGAATCCGATGCCGCGGCAACCGCGGGGGGGATGCCGATCATCATCATCAGGGGGGTGAGAAGGAAGCCGCCTCCAACCCCGAACAGGCCGGAGAGGAAGCCCACCATCCCTCCGATACCGATCACGAGGAAGAAGTTGATGCTCATGTCCGCGATGGGTAGATAGATGTTAAACATCCTTCCGGTTCTCCTGTATTTTGGTTGGTGGAGGTGCCCAAGCGGTTTGCCTGTTTGCGCCGTGTCGGGACATAACGGCGAAAGACACTTCTGGGATGAGGAAACATGGAAGGCGTTCCAAAGAGGAGCATTCAGCGTCAGCAGGAAGAGCAGTCATCGTCAGGTCGCGCCACACAGGGCTCGGTTTGCAGAAAGCAGTTCCTCTTTGTAGGATGGGCGCGCACAGAAAACACGCCGGTACTTCTTGTTCGGACTCGGTCTGAAGCATCGGAGGATACAGGAAGAAGAGGTTTTTGTCCATACTCCCCGGGCCGGCCCGGCGGACGGGATACTCCCATCGAGAAAATCCTCGATGTGCTCGCTCCCTTGAACCTGACCAACCCCGGAGACGGGGGGGGCTGGAGACGCTCCTCGAGAGGATTCGCTGGGCGCAGGAGAAGAAGGAGATAGGGGAGAGATGAAAGGACGGATAAACCTGGGATCAGGCCTGGAGAGGAGTCAGTGATGATGGCGGAAACGTTTCGAGACAAGAGCTTCTGGCTGAGCACGAAGGAGTATGAACCGAACCCGGCCTTCCGGGGCCGTCAGGAGCTGGATGTGGTTGTCGTGGGTGGTGGATTTACCGGCTTGTCTGCGGCCCACTTCCTGAAGCAGGAGGAACCCGGCCTGAAGATCGCTCTCATGGAAAGTCAGGTGATCGGGTACGGGGCGAGCGGCCGGAACGGGGGTTTTTCCATGACCCTGTTCGGGATGACCCTTGACCTGACGACGAAGCGATTCAGCAGGGAGAAGACCAAAGAGGCCCACCACTACATGGAGCGGGCCGTGGACATGCTCCAGGATCTGATTCAAAGGCATCGGATCGATTGTGACTATGAACACCCCGGATTCCTGCGCGTGGCCACCTCGGGCAAGTACAAGGACCGGATTCTCCACGAGATCGAGCTGGCCGGATCCCTGGGCCTGGATGGGATCGAATGGCTCGACCCGGCCCAGTTGTCGGAGCAAGTCGCCAGTCCCCAGTACATGGGGGCCTGGTGGGAACCGAGATGCGGCCTGCTGAACCCGGCTAAGCTTGCCTGGGGATGGAAAGAGGTGATCCAGAAACAGGGTGTGGAGGTCTACGAGCAGACGCCGGTGATCGAGATCTGTAGGGAGGCGAAGGGGAAGATACGCATCACGGTCCCCTGGGGCGAGGTGGTAACGAAGAAGCTGGTGCTGGCGACGAATGCCTATTCCCATCTGATCCCCCAGCTCAAGAGAAAGCAGGTTCCCGTCTGGACCTACATCGTCCTGACCGAACCCCTGGGGGATCGACACTTCCGGGAAATCGGCTGGAAGAACCGGCAGGGAATCGAAGACGCCAGGGACCTGGTTCACTACTACCGTCTCACGGCGGACAACCGGCTCCTGATGGGTGGCAGGGATGTGTCGATGGCCTTCGGCACCGATATGGAGATGGACAGGAACGAGGAGGTCTTCATCGGGCTGGAGAGGGATGTCCGTTCGATCTTCCCGGCCCTGAAGGACGTGTCCTTTACCCACCGTTGGGGTGGACCGGTTTCCGTCCCGGTCGATCTTGCGCCGGCCCTTGGGTATCTCGGGAACAAGGACACGGTTTACAGCCTCGGCTGTGTAGGTCACGGGGTGTCGATGACGCACCTGAACGGAAAGACCTGTGCGGATCTGGTGTTGGGAAGGAGCACGGACCTGACCGACGTGTTCTTCGTCAATCGTTCGACCATCCCCTGGCCGCCGGAGCCTTTTCGATTCCTGGCGAGCCGGGCGGTGACGGAATTCATGCGATGGGAAGACCGTAAGTACGATGTGCAAGTCTAGGTTGGGTGAAGAGAAGCAAAAGGCGATTGTCCTGTTGAGCGGTGGCCTCGATTCTACGACGTGTCTTGCCATCGCGAAGGATCAGGACTACGCACTGTACGCACTCAGCTTCCGGTACGGGCAGCGCCACCTCCGGGAGCTGGACATGGCCAGGCGAATCGGGGTCCATTTTGAAGTGGAGCGTCACATCGTGGTGGATTTCGACATGCGCACCATCGGAGGCTGTGTACTGACCGGGGACGGGGAGGTGCCGAAGGGAAGGTCCGAGGAGGAGATCGGTGGGGGAATCCCGGTGACCTATGTGCCTGCCCGCAATACGATTTTTCTTTCTTTTGCCCTTGCCTGGGCCGAGGTAGTCGGGGCCCAGGACATCTTCATCGGCGTGAACGCGCTCGATTTCTCCGGGTATCCTGACTGCCGGCCCGAATACATCCAGGCCTACGAGAGAATGGCGGGGCTGGCCACGAAGATGGGCGTGGAGGGCTGTACGGTCCGGATCCACGCCCCCCTGATCCGTCTCACCAAGGCAGAGATCATCCGGGAGGGGCAGGGCCTGGGCGTGGATTATGCGATGACCCACAGCTGCTACGACCCTCCCCCGGACGGGCCGGCCTGCGGGCGATGCGACAGTTGCCTGCTCCGCCGAAAGGGCTTTTCCGAAGCCGGCCTGAAGGACCCGATTGAGTACCCGGAGTAAACGACTGGCATAAGGCCCGGTGCCCGATTCATGGCTATCAGCTATTAGCCTTTAGCTATTAGCCCTCCCCGCCCCTATTTCACGTGCGTCCCGTTGGGGGAGGTGGTTGGGAGCTAACAGCTAAGAGCTAACAGCCAATTGGCACCCCGCTACCTAGTTACGATTCCTCTTTCGATCGCGTAGGCCGTCAGGTCCGACACATTGTGGATGTCCAGTTTCTCCATGAGGTTGGACCGGTGTTTTTCTACGGTTTTCACACTGATACAGAGGACTTCCGCAATCTCCTTGTTCTTGTAGCCCTCGGCGATGAGCTTGAGCACTTCCCGCTCACGGGGGGTGACGCTCGCCCACGTGGACTTCGGTTCTCCGCCCCTTTTCCCTGCCAGGTACCCTTCGATGACCTGTTCCGAGACCCCCGGGCTCAGGTATCGCTTCCCGGCCAGCACGCTCCGAATCGCCGTCACGAGTTCTGCATGGGTGGCGTCCTTCAACGCGTATCCGTCCGCCCCTGCCTGAAGGGCCGAAAGGACATATTCCTCGGCCTTGTGAACCGTCAAGGCCAGGATCTTCGTCTCCGGAGATCCCTTCCGGATCTCACGGATGGCATCCATGCCGTCCATCCTCGGCATCGAGAGGTCAATCAGGACGATGTCCGGTGCCGCCTCTTCCACGCGTCGGATTGCCTCCCGTCCGTCCACCGCCTCGCCGACGACCTCGAGGTCCGGATGCGAGGACA
>JAQYVQ010000215.1 GCA_030145435.1 Syntrophobacteria bacterium
TTGCCATGCGAACCACTTTGAATATCGACGACGAATTGATCGAACGGGCAAGCAGGCTGACGGGTATCAAGGAGAAGACATCCCTGGTGAAACTTGGTCTTCAAGCGTTGATTGCTCGCGAAAGCGGCGCGCGACTCGCCAGGCTCGGCGGGACCGAAAAAGAATTGAAGACTTCCCGCAGGAGAAGGCCAACCCGTGCCTGAGAGGATCCTGGTCGATACATCCGTCTGGGTCTCACATCTCCGACACGGCAATCCGCGCCTTGCGGACTTGCTGGATGAAGGAGGTGTGCTGGTTCACCCCTTCGTCATCGGCGAACTGGCTTGTGGAAACCTGAAGAACAGGGCCGAGATTCTATCCCTTCTCCGTGCTCTTCCTTTGACCGCCATGGCAGAACACGAAGAGATTATGCTTTTCATCGAAAGGAACGGCTTGATGGGAAGGGGGCTCGGCTATGTCGATGTACACCTGCTTGCTGCTGCAGTTCTGTCGGACGTTCGCCTCTGGACAGCTGATAAATCACTGCTAAAGGCTTGTACAGACCTCGGAATAGAGTTACAGGAGGGGTCAGACCTACACATTTGACAAAACCGCCCGAGGTTCAAGGCCAACAGGAATCCCTGCAACGAAGATGGTGAAGTGAGTGCTTTTGTCAAATGTGTAGGTCTGACCCCCATTGGCCTCTGACCCCCATTGGCCTGACACTTGCGATTGCCTGGAGGCCCTCAACATGAACATCGATCTGCACATCCATACCACTGCCTCGGATGGATCGCTGACCCCCACACAGGTCGTGCAGGAAGCGCAGCAGGCAGGCCTGGGCGTCATATCGGTTGCAGATCACGACACGACGAGCGGTGTTGCCGAGGCGCTTGAGGCACAGGATGCACACGACGTCATCGTCGTGCCCGGCGTGGAGATCAGCGCTTCGCACCCTTCCGGAGAGGCGCACATTCTCGGCTACTGGATGGACCACGACGATCCGGCATTCCAGGCCTTTCTGGAAAGGCCACGCTCCACGCGCGGCCCTAGGATCATCGAGATGTGCAAGTGCCTGCGTGGTCTAGGCCTCGAGGTCCGGGCCGAGGAGGTCTTCGAGGAGGCGGGCGGCAAGGAAGCCGTGGGCAGGCCGCACCTTGCCAAGGTGTTGCTGGCAAAGGGGTACGTGAAGGACATGGAGGAGGCCTTCCAAGGCTACCTCATCAAAGGGGCCCCTGCGTACGTGAAGAGAATCAAGAACAGTACCGCGGAGACGATCGCCGCGATTCACCGGTTCGGAGGGATCTCGGTGATCGCCCACCCCGGCCTGCTCAAGGGTCCCGGGCTCGTCGACAGCCTCATCCAGGAGGGGGCCATGGGAATCGAGGTGCTGTGCCACGAACACGATAGCGCAGCTGCGGAAAGATACTCGGAGATGGCCGACAGGAACGGGTTGCTGAAGACGGGGGGCTCAGACTACCACGGCGACATGCTGGAGAAGTCCTTCCGCCTCGGGGATCTCCAGGTGCCTTATCAGTTCTATCTGGAGTTGAAAGGGGTCAAGGCCCGCATTCAGTCCCCGACGAGAGACCGGTAGGCCTTTTCGATCCGATCCCAGTTGTGTTCCCGGTCGAGCGCCCAGTACCTGCCCATGACCGTGACGACCTCCCCCAATCTCAGTTCACGGGCCTTTTGCTCCACCTTGTCCACGTAGATCGCACCGCTCGCTGGCTTCTCCCCTCTTCTGCCCAGCAGGCTGTGGATGCAGAGTCTCCTCACCCCTTGGCGCTTCGCCATCTCCATCAGGGCGAAGAGGTGATCCAACGAGCCGTGGGAGCTGTAGAAGGAGACGATGCCCAGCAGGTGCAGCGTCTTGCCTTCTTCCCGACAAGGGGCCATGGCCCAACGAAAGGCCTCGTTTTCATGGAACGCGCCGGTACGAATGGCCTCATCGATACGCACCCGATCGGAAGGGACCACCCTGCCCGCCCCGATGTGCAGATGACCGGACTCGGAGTTGCCTACGCTCCCCTCGGGCATACCGACCGCCATCCCTGCGGCCTCCAGCAAGGTCCACGGACAGGCTTCCATCAGACGGTCCATTGTGGGCGTGGGTGTCTGCGCGATGAGGTTTCCCTCCTCGGTGGGCCTGTAGCCCCAGCCGTCGAGAATCAGCAGGAGCACTCGAGGCTCGCCTTCACAAAGGCTTCCGGCCCCGGCTCCCTTCTCACCGCCCTCCAGCAGGCTGCGGCCCGTCATCTCCTCCGGAATCGGGATGCCGAGGACATCCAGGATCGTGGAAGCCACGTCGACAAGAGACCCCCCCGACCGGAGCGCGATCGGGGCCGATCCGTCGGGCGGGACGATCAGGAACGGCACCAGGCTGTCGCTGTGCCCTGTGTCGATGGTCCCGTCCGGGTACAACCTCTTTTCCACGGTCCC
>JAQYVQ010000242.1 GCA_030145435.1 Syntrophobacteria bacterium
GAAAAAGTCCCATCTGCGGCGTTCGGCTTCATCCCTCGTCATTCAACGTACAGGAAGTACGCCTCATCGTCACATGGACCCCCGCCTTCGCGGGGGCATGTTTTGCCTGCCTTGCATCTGGAACTTTTTGAACAGCCTCCAAGCCACTTTTTCAACGGGCTAGACAGGAAGGCTTCCCCGCTCTAAAATCAAAAGCTTAGCTGCAGATCTTGCTGGCACATTCGTGGGACGACTCCGGGAACGATCGTCCATGGAGCACACGACTCAATGGAAGCGCAGAGGTACCTGTCGATCGAGGAGAAGATCGAGGAGGCTCGAACCCTGTACGAAGCCTGGGCGGACCGATTGCGTCGGGACGGCAGGATTCGTGACCTTCTGGTCCGACTGGAGCAGAACACACAGGCGAGCATGCAGGCCATGCGGGCCTTCCGAGTGGTTCAGGCCTGCAAGTGGTGCGAAGAGCAAGAGGGGGGAAGCTGCTGTGGTGCGGGCATCGAAAACCGGTACGACCCTCTCCAACTCCTGATCAACCTGCTTCTGGACGTCTCCCTGCCGGACCGGCAGAAATACCCGGACAGCTGCTATTTCCTCGAAACAGATGGTTGCTGCCTGAAGGCCCGCCACGTTCTGTGCGTGAACTACCTCTGCAAGAGGCTGCAGGAGAGCTTGTCCAAGGACGAGTTGGAGACTCTGCAGGCCATCGTCGGTGAAGAACTGGATACAGGATTTACCCTTCATGAAGCCGTCAGGAAAGAAGTGGGCCGCCAAGCCGGGGATCGGTGACCGGCTGGGCCGGACCCTTGCCCTCATCGGATCGTTCTACGACGCGTGCAAGGTTGGCTACCAGGGAACAGAAGGTTACCGAAAGTCGACGGACCTCCGGAAGTTTGCCGAGTGCATCCGGGAACTCCTTGCGGAGGGGGTCATCGACCCGAGTCGAACGGTCTTCACCGACCTGGGATGTGCGGACGGTCGCGTGAACGTGATGATGAGTTACTTTGTCAGGACATCGATCGGAATCGAGATCGACCCTGACATCCTGTCCGAATACGAACCCCACAAGAAGGCCCTTCTGGGGCAGATCGAGAAAGCGAGTCTCGAACCGCCCCAGGACAACATACATTTGTTTCAGGGAAGCTCACTGGACGATTCTCTCTACCGGGGGGTCTACGACGAGACAGGGCTCCGGTTCGCAGACACGGATTTGTTCTACACCTACATCACCCTCCACGACGTGTTTGCAGAGAAGATATGTCGGGATGCCCGGGACGGCGCCCTGTACCTTGTATACGGCTTCCACAAGGTTCTGCCCTCCTACGCGGGACTGGAGGTCTTGATACCGGATGTAGGGGGGCAGCAGATTGCGGCCCTCTTCGTGAAGCGGTCGGCGGGCGGATGATGGAAGATGCGAACATAAGAAGCGGAACATCCGTCGACTGGGATTTCGTAGCCGATCTTGCAAGACGGGTCTTTTCTGCCTACGGCGAGTACGACAGGATTCTGCCCACGTGCCTGGACGATCCCCAGTTTCACACGCTGGTGTGCGAGCAGGAGGGCCGTCCGGCAGGGTTCTGCATGTTGTCGATCGGGGACGGTGTCGGAGAGGTGGTTGCTGTTGCGGTGGACCCTGCGTGGCAGGGCCGGGGAATCGGCAGACAGCTGATGCGGGCCATCGTCGAAGATGCCAGGGGCATGGGAATCAGGCTTCTGCTTCTCAAGACGGCCACTCGAAACCTGTCCGCCCAAGGGCTGTTTCGAAAGATCGGTTTCGAGGAGGCGGACAGGGAGGCGGGCTGCTACGCGGCGGGACAGACCGCGATCGGGATGCGGAAGAGGCTCTGAAAGGATGAACGAAACCGGGGTCAAGACGAGAGGGGCTGTTGCCCAAATGCGAAAAGCTGGTAGCAACAGGAAAACAAGAGACCAGTTTCGACGGGATCCCGTTTGGGCAACAGCCCGGGCAGACCTGGCGATTCAGGGGATGGGTTGTGCCTCCTGCGTCCAGAAGGTCGAGAAGGCGGTAAAGGGGTTGCCTTTTGTCGTGGATGCACAGGTGAACCTGGCGACCCTGCGGGCCTCCGTCACGTACGTGCCGATGCAGGCTGCCCGGGAGGAAATCAGGAGGGCGGTCGAGGGAGCAGGCAGCTATCAGGCGGTCCTGCTGCCTGAAGACGGTCTGGCGGACCAGGATCTCACGGATAAAATCGAACGGTCGGAGCAAAGGGAAGCGCAGGGACTGAGGAGGCGTCTGTGGACGGCCCTATTCTTCTCCGGCCTGATCATGGCGATTTCCATGGGCGGGATGCTTCCCTTCCTGGAGATCAAGGATCGGGAGGTGCGGAACCTGCTTCTCCTGCTGCTGGCCAGCCCCGTCTTCTTCTGGGCGGGGGCCCCGTTTCACATGGGCCTGATTCGTTCGATACGCCACCGAACCGCCGACATGAACACCCTCGTTTCCATCGGCACGGCCACGGCCTTCTTCTACTCGGCCCTGGTGAGCCTGTGGCCCAGCCTGTTCGCAGTGGACAGATTCTCCGCCTTCGTGTACTACGATACGGCAACGATGATCATCACCCTGATTCTGGTCGGACGGACCCTGGAGGCACGGGCCAAGGGAAAGGCGCGACAGTCCATCCGCAGCCTGATGGGCCTGCAGCCCAGGTTGGCCAGGGTGATCCGTAACGGGCACGAGGAAGAGGTCCCGATCGAGAGCGTGTGTGTGGAGGACCAGGTCCTGGTGCGGCCGGGCGAGAGGATCCCGGTGGACGGCGTCGTGATCGAAGGGGCGAGTTCTGTGGACGAGTCGATGCTGACCGGAGAGAGTCTGCCCGTTGAGAAGGCTCCCGGATGCCAGGTGGTCGGGGCCACGATCAACCAGAACGGGATCCTTCGGGTCCGGGCGGAAAAGGTGGGCATGGATACCGTGCTGGCGCAAATCGTGAGGGTTGTCCAGGACGCCCAGGCCTCCAAGGCCCCTGTGCAACGGCTCGTGGACAGGGTGGCGGCCGTGTTCGTGCCTCTTGTCCTGCTCGTCGCGATCACAACGTTTGCGATTTGGTGGATCTGGGGTCCGGAACCGAATGGCCTGAATGCCATGCTGCACGCCATCGCCGTCTTGATCATCGCCTGCCCATGTGCCCTCGGCTTGGCGACGCCCACCGCGATCATGGTGGGGACGGGGAGGGGCGCTGAGTTGGGCATCCTCATCAAGAGTGCCGAAAGCCTCGAGAGGGCCGGGAAGATTCAGGCGATCGTCCTCGACAAGACAGGCACCCTGACGCGGGGCAGGCCCGAGGTGACTGAAATCGAGCCGTCCGGGAACGTCTCCCATGAGGAACTCCTGCAGTACGCGGCCTCTCTGGAGAAGGCGTCCGAGCATCCGATCGGCAGAGCGGTTGTGCGCGAGGCCGAGCGACGGGCCGTGGCCACTGTCCCCGTTGAGTCCTTTGAGAACCTCCCCGGCCGGGGCTTGCGGGCGGAGATCAAGGGGCGGGAAGTCCTGTTGGGCAACGGTGCCTTGATGGAGTCCCAGGGCGTTTCGCTCGGGGAATGGCTCGACAAGGCAGACCCGCTCTTTTCGAAGGGCCGGACCGTCATGTTCCTGGCAGTCGACGGAGAGGTCCTGGGCCTGCTCGCGGTTGCGGACACCCTGAAAGAGGACGCTGCCGACTCGGTCAGGCAACTCAAGGCCCTTGGCCTGGAGGTCACCATGCTTACCGGTGACAATGCCAGGGTGGCTGCGACGGTTGCCTCGGACCTGGCCCTGGACGGTGTGATCGCGGAGGTTCTTCCTCAGGACAAGGCGGCCCGAATCAGCGATTTGCAGAAGGAGGGCAAACAGGTGTGCATGGTGGGGGACGGGATCAACGATGCCCCGGCGCTGGTGCAGGCCGACCTGGGAATTGCCATGGGCACGGGGACGGACATCGCAATCGAGAGCGCCGACATCGCGCTGATGGGCCCCTCCCTGAAGGGGGTGTCCCTAGCGATCAGGCTTTCGCGCCGTACCCTGCGAACGATCCGGCAGAATCTCTTCTGGGCCTTTGTTTACAACCTCATCGGGATTCCGCTCGCAGCCGGCGTCCTTGCCCCGTGCTGCGGGATCTCTCTGAAGCCGGTCTATGCAGCCGCCGCCATGGCGTTCAGTTCGGTTTCGGTGGTCACCAACAGTCTCCGCCTGCGGAGGATGAGAATCGATTAGGGCAAAACCTGGAGTTGTTGAATCGGAGGGAGGCTTTCATGAAGGAGCAGGACAGAAAACTGGACGAACTCTGCATCAATACCGTGCGCATGCTGTCGGTGGACATGGTGGAGGCGGCGAAGTCGGGGCATCCCGGGCTTCCGTTGGGGGCGGCCGCCATCCCGTACGTGCTCTGGACCAGGCTCTTGCGACACAACCCGGCCAATCCTTCCTGGCCCAACCGGGACCGTTTCATTCTCTCCGCAGGGCACGGCTCCGTACTCCTGTATTCTCTTCTCCATCTGACAGGGTATGACCTGTCCCTGGATGAACTGAAAGGCTTCCGCCAGTGGGGCAGTAAGACCCCCGGGCACCCGGAGTACGGCCTGACGGCCGGGGTCGAGGCAACGACCGGCCCTCTGGGTCAAGGCTTCGGTATGGGGGTCGGTATGGCCATGGCGGCCCGTTTCCTCGGAGGCTGCTTCAACCGGCCCGGGTTTCCGGTCCTGGACCCCTTCGTGTACGCACTGGTTTCGGACGGGGACCTGATGGAAGGGGTCGCCTCCGAGGCGGCTTCTCTGGCAGGCACGCTGGGCCTTGGCCGGCTCGTTTATCTGTATGACGACAACCGGATCACCATCGACGGAGACACGAGCATCACCTTCCGGGAGGACGTGGTTCGCCGGTTCGAGGGCTACGACTGGCACGTCCAGAGGCTCGGGGACGATGCAGACCCGGATGCCATCGAACAGGCGATTCGCAACGCCCAGGACGAGGAGCAGAGGCCCTCGTTGATCATTGTGCGTACCCACATCGGCTACGGGAGCCCGAAACAGGACAGCCCGAAGGCACACGGAGAGCCTCTGGGGCCGGAGGCAACCCGGGAGACCAAGGAGCGGGCAGGCTGGCCCCTCGAGCCGCCTTTCCACGTCCCGGACGAGGCCTTGGCACGCTTCCGCCAGGCCCTGGAAGAGGGGGGCCGCCGTGAGGAGCAGTGGCGGGAGATGTTCGAAGACTACAAACGTTCATTTCCCGAAGAGGCCGGGCGATTCGATCTGCAGTTCCGTTCGGAGCTGGCCGAAGGATGGGACCGGGACATACCTGTTTTCAGGTCCGAGGACGGGCCTCTGGCCACCCGGGCGGCCTCGGGGAAGGTGATGAACGCCCTGGCGGAAAGAGTGCCGAACCTTCTCGGCGGATCCGCCGACCTTGCCGCTTCGCTCAAGACCCTCCTGGCAGGGCACGATGACCGGAACATCTACTTTGGCGTACGGGAGCACGCCATGGGCGCCATCGTCAACGGCATGGCCCTGTTCGGTGGCGTGATCCCGTACGGATCGACCTTTCTCGTGTTTTCCGACTACGTGCGGCCGCCCATGCGATTGGCCGCGCTGATGGATATCCATTCCCTCTTCATCTATTCCCATGACAGCATCGCCGTGGGGGAAGACGGGCCCACGCACCAGCCGATTGAGCACCTTGCCTCCCTGCGGGCCATACCGAACATGACCGTCCTGCGACCGGCGGATGCGAATGAAACGGTCGCCGCCTGGCGGTTGGCGATCTCCCGCCCGAGGCCCACGACGCTCATCCTGACTCGACAGAAGGTCCCTGTCCTGGACGTCTCCGAGGGCGCGCATGCCCACCCCATGATCGAGGGCGTGCCGAAGGGGGCGTACGTCCTGTCCGACTGTACCGGTGTGCCGGACGTGATCCTGATCGCGACCGGATCAGAGGTACATCTCGCACTGGATGCCAAGGCCAGGCTTCAGGAAGAGGGAATCAAGACGCGGCTCGTTTCCATGCCCTCGTGGGAACTCTTCACCGAGCAGACGCAGGACTATCGGGACAGCGTTCTGCCTCCGGAATGCAGGGCCCGCCTGGCCATCGAGGCCGGCTCGCCGGTAGGCTGGCACCGTTGGGTCGGCCACAACGGCGATGTAATCGCCGTGGACAAATTCGGGGCCTCTGCCCCGGGAGGGACCGTTTACAGGGAATACGGGTTCACGACCGAGAACGTCTTGTCCAAGGTGCGGATTTTGCTTGGCAAATAGCACAGCGAGTACCCGAAACCGTGCCCGAACAACCTCAGCGCGATCCCTTATTTTGTGGAGCACGGCTGATCGTCAACCCGTGCGTTCATGAGTCGACATGAAACAATCGCCATGTCTCCCGGTCAGAGCTTAAGTTGCCCGGCGCTGTCCCGGGTTCCGTCGGAGATTTGTGACGGGCGACTTCGGGGGAGGGAGAGACGGAGCCCAAACAAATCGGAGAGGGAACCCGGGACAGCGCCGGAAGGCAAGCCCCACCTGAGACATAGCGATATTTCCAAGTCAGCCTATCAGAGGGCCTTGACGGTCATCCCTCCGTCAATGACGAGTACATTCCCGGTGATAAAAGAGGACTCCTCCGAGGCAAAGAAGGCCACAGCACCGGCCACGTCTTCGGGTACGCCGAGCCTGCGCATGGGTACCCCCTTGATCAACTTCTCGTGGTACCGTTCGTTCGCCAACAGGGGGCTGAGCATCTCTGTCTGGATAGGGCCCGGGCACACGGCGTTGACCGTGACACCGAACCGGGCGAGTTCAACCGCATTCGCCCTTGTCATGCCGATCACGCCCGCCTTGGTTGCGCTGTAGACCGGCAGGAGCCCTGATCCCCGTATGCCCTCCACGGAGGCGATGTTCACGATCCTTCCTCTGCCCGAGTTTTTCAAGTGGGGCGTGGCAGCTCGCGTTACACGGATGACCCCCACCAGGTTCACCCCGAAGACACGTTCGATCTCCGAGTCCTGGACCGATTCGATGAAGGCGGCGGACCCGACACCCGCGTTGTTGATGACTACGTCCAGTCCGCCGAAGGCAGAAACGGTTTGGGCGGTCATGCGATCCACATCCTCCTGTTTCGCCACATCCGCCCTGATCGCCAGGGCATCGCCGCCCTCGTCGCGAATCGTCCGGGCGACTTCGCTCACCCGGTCCTCCTGTACATCCGTGGCGGCGACTCGGCAGCCTCCTGCAGCCAGCCTTCTTGCGATCGCCTTCCCGATGCCGGACCCGGCACCGGTTACGAGAGCGCGGACTCCCTTGAGATCAACCGACATGTCTTCCTCCCCCTGGCCTTCTGTGATGAATGGTTCTATGTTCAGGCGGACAGTATAAGGGAACGATGAACAAGGGGTCAAAAAAATGAGAAGGCAATCGACACCCGCTGGGACCGGGTTGATCCCTTTTGGGCCTCGGATGAATCAAAGAAGGCACCAGGCCCGGAGAAGACTTGCCCCGGAAAGACCGCTCTCCCGACGCGAGGGGATTCCTGCTATGTCTGTTACAAACAAGATTTCGTTGTTTCCGCTTGGGGTCGTCCTGTTGCCCGAAGTTCTCCTGCCACTGCACATCTTCGAGGAACGATACAAGACGATGATCGGGGAATGTCTCGATCAGGATCAGGAGTTTGGTGTGATCTATTACAATGGTACGGAAATGGAATCCAAGGGCTGCACGGCCCGGGTCGTTCGAGTGATCAAGCAATATCCGGACGGACGCATGGACATCCTGACAAAGGGCGAGCGCCGATTTATGATCGAGGACCTCCATGAGGACAAGCCCTATCTGGAGGGAAGCGTTGGGTTCTTCGACGATGTGGAGGAGCTTCCGACGCAGAGTGCGGAGGCTCTGGCCACGGAAGGGTTCGATCTCATGATGCAGATCGAGGGCATCGATGGGGAAGAGTTCGCCATCGAACACGGGGGCCCGACTGGTTTGAAGGAAGCCTCTTACCTGATCGCCTCGAGCGAGGGGTTCACGCACCAAGAAAAACAAGAGTTTCTGGAAATGACCTCCACCCAGGATCGGCTGGACAAGGCGGTTCGATCGCTTGGAAAGATCCTCGAACGTTCCGGGTTGACCCAGGATATCAAGAAGATCGTCGGAGGCAACGGGGATGCGCACAAGCTCGTGAAACGACTGAAGTAGGACTCAGAGAAGAGTAGGTTTCAGAGAAGAGTAGGACTCGAAGAGGAGGATTCCCATGACTGCCGTCAATTCCACCATGCTGGAACAGGGGACCAAGGCGCCCCCTTTCCGGCTACCCTCCGCGACGGGCGGCACCGTGTCGGTTGAGGATTTTTCGGACGCCAGTGCCTTGCTGGTGATGTTTATCTGCAACCACTGCCCCTTTGTGAAGCACGTGCGGGACGAACTTGCGAAGCTCGCCAACGACTACCGGCCCAGGGGGGTGGCGGTCGTGGCCGTCAATTCGAACGACTGGTCCACGTACCCGGACGATTCCCCGGAAATGATGGAGAAGGAGGCGAGGGAGTACGGCTATCCTTTTGCCTATCTCTACGACGAAACCCAGGAGGTGGCCAGGGCCTACCGGGCCGCCTGTACCCCGGATTTCTACCTCTTCGGTGCCCGGCAGGAACTCGTCTACAGAGGCCAGTTGGACGACAGCCGTCCCGGAAACGGGGTGCCGGTGAGCGGCCGGGACCTCCGGGCAGCGCTCGACGCCCTGCTGGCGGGCGAGCCCGGCCCGGCGGAGCAGAAGCCGAGCCTCGGCTGTAACATCAAATGGAGGCCCGGAAACGAACCGGACTACTTCAAATAGGTGACTTGAAGGGTCCATTCCCCCGGTCGCCGCGAAGCCGTTCCGGGTTCCGATTCTTCTCCGGTGCGATCATTCAGGCCCCGGGCTGGCCATTTTTGTCGTTTTGTGGAAGAATGTGGGTGTTTTTCTGGAGAGAGGAAGGAAAAGGATCCAGCGTTCGGTCAGAAAGAGGAGTGGAAGGATGTCAAAAGCGCTCGTTGCCTACTACACGCAGACAGGGAACACGTTGAAGGTTGCGGAGTCCATCTACGAGGCACTCCCGGGTGAGAAGGAAATCAACTCGTTGGCGGAGATCAAGTC
>JAQYVQ010000428.1 GCA_030145435.1 Syntrophobacteria bacterium
GCTACAACCTGGAACCTGACTACCAGAAGCCCTTGCTGAAGATCCCGAGGGAGGACCGGGCACGCATTTTTGAACGGTTATCCTTTCTTTACGGCACCGACGCGGCGGAGCAGGCCCTCCCCGCACTGGAAAGCATCCTACAGGTACACTACGCGTACAAACCCCGCGGGAGGACCGAAATAGAGCGGGACTTCCAGCCCACGGAGCGGTTCACGGAAAAGGACGTTATCCTCATCACCTACGGAGATCTCCTGAAGGGCGAGGACGCGTCCCCCCTCGCGACGCTGGCCAGGTTCTGCGACACCTATTTGGAAGGAACGATCAACACGCTGCACATCCTGCCCTTTTTCCCCTACTCCTCGGACAGGGGTTTCTCGGTAGTTGATTTCGAGACGGTGGACCCGAGACTCGGCACCTGGGAAGACATCGAGGACCTCGAAGACCGCTACCAACTGATGTTCGACGGGGTCATCAACCACGTTTCCGCAAAAAGCCGCTGGTTTCAGCATTTCCTGAACGGAGATCCCTACTACAGCACGTTTTTCATTGCCTACGGTTCACCTGACGAGCTGACGCCGGAACAGAAAAGAATGATCTTCCGTCCTCGAACCTCGGATATTCTGACAGAGTTTCATACCATCAACGGCCGACGGTACGTCTGGACAACCTTTTCAAAGGATCAGGTGGACCTCAATTACAAGAATCCGGAAGTTCTTCTGCGGGTCATCGAGATCCTTCTGCTTTATGTACGTCACGGGGCGGACATCATTCGCCTGGACGCGGTTACGTACCTCTGGGCCGAACCGGGAACCCCTTGCGTCCACCTGGAGGAAACCCATCAGATCGTTCGGCTGTTTCGGGATGTTTTGAATCTCGTGGGCCCGGGCGTCGCCCTGATCACCGAAACGAACGTTCCTCACGAGGAGAACATTTCTTATTTCGGAAACGGGAGCGACGAGGCGCAGATGGTGTACAACTTCGCCCTTCCCCCCCTTGTCCTGCACACCTTCTATACCCAGGACACCCGGGCGATTTCCGAGTGGGCCATGGGCCTGGAGAGACCCTCGAAGACGACGTCCTACTTCAATTTCCTGGATTCCCACGACGGGATCGGGCTGATGGGCGTCCAGGGAATCCTGTCGGAGAGCGAGATAGCATTCATCGTCGGGACCGCACGGGAGTATGGCGGATTCGTCTCTTACAAGACCGATGAGGACGGCACAGAGGCCCCTTACGAAATCAACATCACATGGTTCAGTGCCCTCAACCGGGAGGAGAGCGGCGAGGACATCGCGTTCCAGGTCAAGCGGTTCGTCGCGTCACGGGTGATCGGCCTGGTTCTCCAGGGCGTGCCCGGCATCTACCTGCACAGCCTGATCGGCACGCAGAACGACATCGACGTAGTCCTGGCCACGGAGTCTAAACGGGACATCAACCGCACCGTGATCGACGGCAAGGCGATCACCGAGGCGCTTCATGATCCCCTTTCCAAACTTTCGCGGATCAGCCGTGAATTCGGCAGGCTG
This sequence comes from Syntrophobacteria bacterium, assembly GCA_030145435.1. Lineage (GTDB taxonomy): Bacteria > Desulfobacterota > DSWW01 > DSWW01 > DSWW01 > S015-6. Next base: position 1,527 of record JAQYVQ010000428.1, read on the forward strand.
ATTCAAATCCGGACCCGGCGTCGCGCCTTTCATCCGAATGGGGGACAGCGTGTGCTCAGACTCTCATCCGACGTGTTCTCGGTCTTGCGGACGTCCCCGGAAGCGGACCAGCGGGTCTTGACCGCTGTCAACGTAACGGACCGGGCGTGCCGGATCGAAGTTCCCCTGGCCGAACTCGGCACAGAGGAGGTCCGTTGGTACGATCTCGTAAGCGGTGTCGAATGGATGGCTGATGAGGGGTTACTCTATGTGAGCTTGGAGCCGTACGGAGTCGTTTGGCTCGAACCCTTTCGCAAGGGCACGGCCAACCTCAGCCCAGCGCCGTGAAGAAGCCCTCGATTGCTTCTCGAGATTCCTCCAAATGCCCCTTCACGTCCTGGAGCATCTCTTCTCCGATCCGCAGGACCCTCAAATCCTGATCACGGACATCCACCGGCGTCAGGCTCCCCCCCTCGCCCAGGTTCAGGTTCTGGCAGAGGGCGTCGCTGAGCCTCAGAAGGGCCACGTCCGCTTCGTCCATCCCTTCGGGGAAATCCCTTTCGTGGTGAACGCCAATGGGCCCGGCAATCACGCGGGGGATCTTCCAGCGAGTGAGAAGCATTGCACCCACTTCGCCGTGGTCGAAGCCGAAGAGTCCTCGCTCGGCTACGTGGAGCAGGGCCGTCTCCGGCCGCTGTGCCTCTTCCAGTGCCTGCACAAAGGTCTCCCTGAAGAACTCGATGAGAACCACCTTGCCGATATCGTGGAGCAGCCCGACGACAAAGAGATGGTCGCGGGTCTCCCCTGGCCGGGCGTTCCTCCCCAGCCGCTCCATCGCCTTGGCAACGGCCAGGCTGTGGGTCCACAAACCTTCCTCAGAGAAGTGCGAAGAGCGAATTCCTGACGGCAGGCTGTGCATGATTCCGATGGACAGTGCCAGGGATCGGACCATATTGAACCCCAGGAGGGCGACCGCTCGTTCCAGGGTGCCGATCTCCTGGGGGAACCCATAGTAGGCCGAGTTGGCTGCCTTGAGGATCTTTGACGTGAGGGCCGGGTCGCCGGCGATGATGTCCGCCACATGGGAGGCGCTCACCAGCTCGTCGTCCATCAGATGCATGAGCCTGGGCAGCACGGACGGAAGGGTCGGCAGCTCCTCGATCTTGGAGTAGATTTTCGCGCGAAGTTCATCTTTGTGCATGAAAATTTTCCCACCGGGTTGAGTCACGGGTGCTGTCTTCTACATCGGCAACTTTGCCGCGAGAGTGGAGTCCCATGACCCTACGAAGCGAGGGAGATTGACAGGAGGGCATCGCTTCATTAGCATCCTAGGGAAACGATTGGAGAGGAGCCAGAGGACATTGACCCCCCCCACCCAAGAGAAACCCAAATGGGGCTGCACCCGGCGTGCCGTCCCCATCGCGCTCTTCTTCCTGCTCGGGCTCCTGCTGTGTGGCTGCGAGATCTGGAGCCTCGAGAGGGGCATCAAGCAGGTGGGTCGGGGAATCGAGGAGGCGGAGGGTCTCGGGATGGAGGAGGCGGCCCTGTACCACCTGAAAGTGGCAAGGAACCTGCTGGAGGAGGCCGAGGGGCAGTACGAACAAGCCGATTTCCCTTCTGCAACACAGTTCCTCGATCAGTCGGAGCAACAGCTTGCAAGGGCTCGAAGGCTCCACACGATGAGTCAGCCGGCCCCTCCCTGAACGATGCTGTCGAAGAATAGGGGTGTCCCTTGAGGATCTACCGTTGTTTCGCGTTTCTGTTGTTCCTGCTCGCCCTCCCGGCGGTTGCCCTGGGTTATCCGGATCCTGAGAAACTGGCCCGGGAGATGGAACGGCTGGAGGAGTACCTAGGGAAGGCACAGGCCACAGAGGGGCCGGAATGTGCCCCTGAATCGCTCGCTGCAGCACAATCCCATCTCGCCAGGGCGAAAGAGGAGTTTCAGGAAAAAGATTTCTGGGCAGCCGAGGATGCGATTCTCCTGTGCGAGAAGGAGGCCGAGGGAATCTGGGCGAAGATCCTCATCTGTGGCATGGATCTGGATCGAGACGGGATCCCGGACCGGAAAGACCAATGCCTGAAAGATCCGGAAACGTACAATGATTACATGGATGAGGATGGATGCCCGGACGAGATCCCCCGGATGGCGGTGCTCACAGGAGACAAGATCGAGATTCTCGTGCCGGTCCTCTTCGATGACGATACCCAGCGCCCCCTCGCCGATTCCTATGCCGTCCTCGAGGAGGTGGCAAGGATCATGAAGGAAAACCCTGACCTGCGATTCCGCATCCAGGCCCATCTCGACGATCGCCTGCCGCCCGGGCAGGCGGACTACGCTACGGAACGAAGGGCCGATTCTATCCTGGATGTCCTCGTCTATCTTGGTGTTCCGGACGACCGCCTGGAGGCAGAAGGAAGAGGAAGTCGGGAGCCTGTCGCTGCAAACGACTCCTCCTGGGGCAGGATGTTGAACCAGCGGGTCGAGTTCATCCGCATCCCATAAGCCGGAAATCTTTCCAACTCCCTGCGAGTGTGCATCAGGATGAGCAAGAAGTTCCGGTCCCTGGAAGACCTCAGTGCAGAACTCGTCGCCCACCGGACGAGGGGCGCCCGCATCGTTTTCACAAACGGGTGTTTTGATCTCCTGCACGTCGGGCACATTCGCTACCTGCAGCAGGCAAGGCGGATGGGGGACCTCCTCGTGGTCGGCATCAACACCGACGACTCGGTTCGTCGATTGAAGGGGCCTTCGCGTCCGGTGCAGCCGGAACAGGATCGAGCCGAGATCCTGGCAGCCCTCGAGTGCGTCGACTACGTGGTTTCTTTCGACCAGGACACCCCGATCGCCGTGATCGAGCGTCTCAGGCCGGATGTGCTGGTGAAGGGAGCGGACTGGCCGGTCGACCGGATCGTCGGACGGGAGGTCGTCGAGGGATCGGGGGGCAGGGTCGCTACGATTACTTACGTGAAGGGCATTTCCACTTCCGCCCTGATCGAGCGGATCTGCAGCCTCACTCCACGATGTTGACAAAGCCGGCCAGCCATCCCCCCACGAACAGGCGGTTTTGCGCAGAGTTTGCCCTAAGCAGACGCCCCCCCGGTTCGACCGGAATCGCACAACGAGACATCTCGGTCCCGGTTTCCATATTGATGACGAGGATCTCCCCCCTGAGGGAATCGATCGCGTAGACGAATTTACCGTCTTCCCGGACCACGAGCTCCCAGATGCTCGAGCCCGAAAGTACGAGTTCCCCCCTGGAGCCACCAAGATCGTCCTTCTGGAGAGTGACGATTTCCGATTTGATTGACAGTGTCGGGTACGTCAACCGGATATCATTAGGATTCACCACCACGTAGATCTCGTGCGTCAACGGATTCAACGCCATCGACCAGGACGGTTTCAGAATATCCCCCAACTGAACGAAATCCATGATCTCGCCCGAAACCACGTCCAGTTTGATGACTTCGTTCAGCCCCTGGCAGAGGACGTAGATGAAGCGAGGGTTGTCCGGATCCAGCATCACTTGGAGGGGGAGCAACCCTGCCGGGGGACCCGGGAGGTTGAAGAGATAAAAAAAATCCCGAACTTCCTGCGATGCGAGGTCAACGATGAAGACCCTCGGGGAACGGGAATCTATGACGTAGGCCTCGTTTCGCACCGGATTCACGGCCAGCCCCCCCGGTGAGGTCACGCCGAAATCGCCGGTCGGATTCAATCGGATGGTTTCTTGAAGCACGCGGGTCTCCGCATCGACCACATGGATCGCTTGTAGTGCGGAATCGGTAATATACATCTCCCGTCCGCTTGGAGAAGGCGCCACGCCCGCCGGAAATCCGATCGTTTCAGAGTCCTCGATCTCCGTAAAGGTCTTCTCCTCTACATTGATGACCGTCACCTTCCGCTCCTCCTCGCTTGTGACATAGAGGTATCGCTCGTCGGCGGTCAACGCCATGTCGCGGGGGATCGAACCCACCGGCAAACGGTCCACCACCCCTGCCGGAAGCCCCGGCGGGCATTGGATGTTCAGATATGCGTGTCTCCTCCCGTGTAGCCCGACGGTATCCTGGGTCGAAAAAGCGTCCATCAGGATGCTCACCTTGCCCTCGCCGGCCGTGGCCGGGACTCGAAGTCCCGTGTACGTTATGTCACCGCCCATCGAATCGCTGGTCAGCATCTCGCGCCATCCATCCCCGGCAATCCGCAGACGAACAGAAAAGGGATTCCCGGTCGCCTGCAGGACGCTCAGT
>JAQYVQ010000285.1 GCA_030145435.1 Syntrophobacteria bacterium
CACGGAAAGCATTCGGATTCCGCTGAGCTATTTGAGGGCCCAACTCTGGAAGCAACCCCGGGAGGAGACCTTCGAACAGTGGGTCTCCAACCGTTTTGGTGAACGGCTCTACAGAACCTTCTTCAAGACCTATACGGAAAAGGTCTGGGGGATTCCCTGCGATGAAATCCTCGCGACCTGGGCCGCACAGCGCATCCAGGGGTTGTCCCTTTCCACGGCCATCGCAAACGCCCTTTTCGGCGTCCAGAAGGCAAAGTCCCTGATCGAGGCTTTCGACTACCCGGTGAAGGGGCCTGGAATGATGTGGGAAAGCTTTCGGAAGGCGATCGAATCCTCGGGCGGACAACTGAGATTGCGATCCGAAGTGACTCGGCTTTGCCTCGAGAAGGGACGGATTCTTCGTGTGGTTTCCCGGGAAGACGGAGAAGAGCGCGAATTCCCGGCTGGTGAGCTGATTTCCAGCGTTCCCATCTCGACGCTCGTAGGCATGCTCGATCCGAAGGCCCCTGAGGAGGTATGCGAGGCGGCCCGCAAACTGGCCTACCGCTCCTTCCTTATTGTGGTTCTCGTCCTCGAGAAGCGGGAGGTCTTTCGGGACCAGTGGATCTATGTCCACGCTCCGGAGGTGAGGGTGGGGCGTATCCAGAACTTCAAGAACTGGAGCGCCGCCATGGTTCCGGATCCGGACAAGACCAGTCTCGGGATGGAATACTTTTGCGACGAAGGGGATGAGGTCTGGCGGATGCCCGATGAGGACCTGCGGGAGCTCGCCTCCTCGGAGTTGGCAGAACTCGGGCTTGCCCACGCGAACGATGTGATCGACAGCTGCGTGGTGCGTCAGCCGAAGGCCTATCCCGTTTACAACCACGGGTATGAAGAGAACTTGGAAACGATTCGAACCTTCCTCGGGACCATCGAGAATCTTCAGACCATCGGCCGCAATGGCATGCATCGGTACAACAATATGGATCATTCGATGATCACGGGGATGCTGGCCGCCGAGAACGTCCTCGGCTCGAGCCATGACCTCTGGAGTGTCAACGAGGAAGAAGAGTACCTCGAGGAGCAGAGAGCGGCCGAGTTGCGGGAAGGGCTTCTTGCGCCTGCATTCGCCCGAATGGACAAGCTTTCCTTCGCGATTTCCTTGGGGACCGCCTCAGGAATCCTCATCTCCCTGGCAACCCTTTGGCTGGTCATCAAGGGTGGAGAGGTCGTCGGCCCCAATCTGAGACTCCTGGAGCAATACTTCATCGGGTACACGGTCACGATCCAAGGGGCCTGTCTGGCCTTTGGATACGCTTTCGTCTGGGGATTTCTGTTTGGATGGCTGTTTGCCTATCTTCGGAATTTCATCCTTGCCGTCCACCTCTACATGGCAAGAAAGAAGGCCGAGATGTTGTCCCTCCAGGATTTCTTCGAGCATTTCTGATGAAGCGCCGGGAGCGCGGGAGGCGAGAGGCATGAAAGGGCGAAAGGAAGAAGATCGGGCCACCGAACAGAAGCTGTTCAGCGGTGTCCTCTGGCTGAATGCAAAGGTCTTTGGGCTTACCCTGGGAATCGTCTGCGGCCTCGCGTTGTTCCTGGCGACGAACTGGCTCGTCTTGAAGGGGGGGAAGCCCGTGGGCCCTCACCTGGCACTGTTGAGCCAGTATTTCATCGGGTACCGGGTCTCCTTTCTGGGAAGCTTCGTCGGGTTCCTGTACGGTTTCGCCCTCGGAACCATGGGCGGTTCCTTCGTCGGCTGGTTCTACAACAAGATCGCGGCCCTCCGGAGATGAACCGGGGCCTCAAGTCTCGAGGGCAAGGAAACCTTAGACAATGCTCTCAAAGAGGATAGGGTTGTTGAGGGGATTGCTCTCGGGGAACACGGCTCGCACCGGTCCTTTTACGGTCACGGTGGATGTCACGCGCCGATGCAACCTGAAGTGTCCGGGTTGCCGTTTTCATTCTGACAAGGTCCGCATTCCCGCGCCGGGCGACCCGAATATACAGGACATCGACGAGGCGATGTTCAAGCGCCTGTGCAGCGAGCTGAAGGCATTCCGGACAGAAACGATGGTCCTGCTGGGAGAGGGAGAGCCTTTCGTCCATCCTCGTCTTGTTGAGCTCGTAGCCGCCGCGAAAGACGCAGGGTTCGAGGTCGTCCTCTATACGAACGGTACCTTGTTGGACGAAAGCAGGTTGCAGGCACTCGTTGCCCTTTCGCTCGATGTGCTCAAGATCAGCATGTGGGCAAGTTCAGAAGAGGAATACGAGAGGAACTATCCGGGAGCCCCCCCGGACAATTTCAGCAAGATCGTCGCTTCGCTGAAAGACCTCGCCCGAATCAAGGCAGAACAGAAGAGTCCCCTGCCGTCCGTGGTCCTGCACCGGCCGATTTCCCGCGACAATTACAGAAGTGTGGAGGCAATGCCCGGCATAGCCGACGAGACCGGATCCAACCAGTTATCCTTCTCCCCCGTCAAGACGCGAAAGGGCCAGCTCGACTTCATGGCCCTTTCCCCGGATGAGGAAAGGGTGTTGACAACTACGTTGAAGAAGATGAAGCGCGACCTGAAAGCCCTCTCCCTGGAAAGCAACATCGATCAGACACTGCTCCGGTATCACATCGGTGAGGCGGTATGGGAGAAGCTGCCCTGCTATATCGGGTGGATTCATGCCCGCATCAAGACGGATGGGACGGTTATGCCCTGCAACCCCTGTAACTTGCCTGTCGGTCTGCTGAGAGAGAGTTCTTTCGGGGCAATCTGGAACGGCCCGGCCTTCCGGGAATTCCGGGGTCAGACGATCACTCATGAGGGGTTGATGGACGTGGGCAGAAACTGCGATTGCGGGTTCTGCTGCCACACAGGGCAAAACCTGCGTGTCCACAGAGTGTTCAAATGGTGTTCACCCCTTCGAAGGCCTTAGCGTTATGTGGCTGCGGTCTCGAAGACCTGCGGTTTTCGCCAGGCCGCCACCTTCACCCTTGGCTTGCCCTTCCTCAGGATTTGATCCGAAATAAGTAATTTTTTACTCCAAAACAGCCGATGTTCTTTTAAGTTATGGTTGGTAAAACCGTTCGCGGGCCCTTGGGTAAGGGGGAGCCGAAATGAGAACGATGAAGACGAGCAACCGGGAAATCGGAAATCTTGCGTTGATCGTTGCGCTCACAATCGGCGTTGCCCTTCTTGCCGTGTGCATCAACATCACGGACAGGGTCTATGGCTTCCTGAATTTCTACTCGAAGCTCGACAATTTTCAGCTCTATGCGAACGTGGTGCTCCTCTACCTGGCAGGACTCATCTGGCTCATCTACCGCGGCTGGATTCGAGCCCTGCGCAGGCAGGACGAGTTGGAGGACATCATCCTGAGCATCCATCCGGACGTCCTCCTCGTCGTGGACGAGGAGGACCGGATCCTGATGTGCAACGGCTCCGTGACGAAAATGTTCGACTACACCGCCGAGGAGATGATCAACCAGAAGACGGACCTCCTGGAACTCGAGGCGATCTCGGAAACGGAGAGCGGGCGAGGGTTCTACAGTCGGGTCGAGAAGGAAGGCTTCTTCAAGGGCCTGGGCACCGGAAAGAAGAAGAACGGCGAAACGGTCCCCCTCGAGTTGATCGTCGTGAGACTGAGGACCAGCACCGGCAAGGTCCTTTTGCTCCAGGACATCTCCGACCGCAAGAAGGCGGAGGCGGAAATACACAAGCTCAATGACGAACTCGAGGAGCGGGTCAGGTTGAGGACCGCAGAACTCCACCAGGCATACAGCGAACTCAAGGAACTCGACAAGACAAAGGATGCGTTTCTTTCTTCCGTGTCCCACGAGTTGAGAACACCCCTCACGTCGATCCGCTCGTTCTCGGAAATCCTCCTGAACTACGACGATCACAGGCCCGAAACGCTGGAGGAATTCCTGGCGATCATCAACCGTGAGAGCGAACGGCTCACACGGCTCATCGATGACATCATGGACCTGGCGAAGATCGACGCCCGCAAGATGGAATGGAACCTTCAGAGGCTGGTGCCGGTGGCCGTGGTTCGAAAGGCGGCCGAGGGCGTCCGGGGCCTCCTCCTGGAAAGAGGCCTCGACCTGGAGATCGACATCCCGGCAGGGTTGCCGACCTTTGAGATAGACGAGGATCGAATCCTTCAGGTTCTCTCGAATCTACTGGGGAACGCGATCAAGTTCACCCCCCGTGGAGGCAGGATCCACATTCAAGGTGCCCGCGAGGAAGAAGAGGGGCCTTCCGACCCCGGCGGCTCCCTGCACCTTCTCGTGGCCGACACAGGCGTCGGGATTCCTCCTGAGGAACTTCCGCACATCTTCGAGCGCTTCAAACAGGTGGGCGACACCCTTACGGACAAACCAAAAGGGACCGGCCTCGGACTTTCGATCTGCAGAGAGATTCTCACCTGTCTTGGCGGCAGGATATGGGCGGAGAGCGTCCCAGGAGTGGGCAGCACCTTCCACGTTGTCGTGCCCGTCAACTCCCACCTGCCGGTCACCGCAGGGGAAAGGCCAAGTGGCCCGGAGGCATCTGCGGACCTGCTCGATGAGGATCGGTGAGAAGGCCTCGATTCCCTCTCCACACGTCAATCCTTCAACTCGATCAACTCCGCCTCCAGCGATTCCCCCTCCAGATGCAGGATGGCGGCAGAGACCGGAAGCCTGAACCTCCTCGGCCCGGCGCTCCCCGGATTCAGGAAGAGCACCCCCTTGCGCCGACACAGCGACGGACGATGGGTGTGGCCGCTGATGACGGCCCGAAAGCCTGCGGCGGCGGGGTCCAGGTCGATTCCGTCGGCATCGTGAAGGACGTAGAGCAGAGAACGATCGATCTCGATCACCTCGGCTTCGCACAACCCTCGTGCCCACGCCCCTCCGTCCATGTTTCCCCGCACCGCCACAACAGGGGCTTGGGCTCGCAGCACCTCGAGGACCCGACGCCCCCCTACGTCCCCTGCGTGGATGATCATCTCCACCCCTGAGAGGGCTTCGAGCAATCCGGGCCGAATCAGCCCGTGGGTATCCGACACGACGCCGATCAAGTGCCTTTTGCCGGTTTTCTGTACGGTGCCCATCCTGAAGATCCTACCAGCCTGCCCTGAACATTTCATCAGGCTTGGAGACTGTCGGGGAGGCTATGCTCTGCGGGGTCGACAAAGTCGACCGGCACGACTGAGTCGACTCAGTAGACTGAGTCGACTGGATTGACCGGAAAAAAACCGGCTGTTAGGCTGCTGGGAAGACCCACCCCAAAACGCTCGAGGCACGCAAACCCGATGATCCAAAACACGCGAAACCACGACCTCAAGCTCGTGATGCTGGATTGCGACGGCGTCCTGTTCG